>NZ_JAUBRC010000014.1:0-144696 GCF_036701635.1 Microcoleus sp. N9_B4
ATCTACTGAATATGCTTTCATTGGTGTATTTTTTTAATCTATTCTTATTGTACCTCATAACACCCGGAAGTGCTGTAACCTAATGCTGAGGGGAGAATTTATTGGGAAGTTTTTCTGGTTTTACTGTTAGATAAGTTGGCTTTGTGAGCTGGGAATTTAGGGAGAGTGCTAGAGGTTGTGCTGCGACGGGACATCAATATAGTGTGAAATATGTGTCTTAAATTTATTGATTTTTTTCCCCGCAAGCCATCAACCAAAAACTCATCATCGATCGATCGCCCGCAGCGACAAACTCATCCCGCGAAACCAGATAGCTGGCTATTTCCGACTCTGAAATCAGCCCTTGTTTGACCATTTGTAAAATGGGCCCGGAGTCAAGCAAAGGTTGAAACGCCTTAATTCCGATGATATCGCTGTGGCTGACAACGGCTTCTAAATCAACGCTAACAAACCCAGCTTCTTTGAGAATGCGGCACAGATTTCGCCCGACGCATAAATCGCCGCCCCGCGATGCCATTACCTGCTTGAATTTTTCCCGGACAATATCGACTGACAACGGTGGATTTGTCAGCCAAAACAGATCCGCATCGCTATCGATAATCACCAGTTTTCCCCCAGGCTTCAAGATGCGAAATATTTCTCTAGCTGCTGCGACGGGCTCGGGAAGGTGAACGAACAGCAAACGGGCGATCGCAAAATCGAAAGTGTTAGCCGCCAAACCAGTATCCGCAACCGACGCTTGGACGTGATTTACTCGATCGCCCCCTTTGTCCTGTAAATATGCTACTGCTTTTTCGTGCAGTACCGGGTCAATTTCTACCGCTGTTACCGAACTGTTTGGCAGCAATTATAACAGTTTTTCGGTAAAAAATCCCGGCCCGCTACCCGCTTCCAAAACATTCATCCCGTCGGCTAAACCGAACCACTTTAAAGTGCGCGCTTCCTTTTCCCAACTGAGGAGAACTTGAGCTTTTAACCGCTGAATTTCTTCCTCAAATTCCAGATTGTACGTGTTTGCTTGATACGAACCTTCTCCTACCATAAAATCATTCCTCTTACCGCGCAACTGGCGGCGGCAAAACTTCAGCATCCTTGGCTATTTCCGCTGACTCCAAAACCTCCTCTAAAACCGGAGAAGGAATCGGCACTTTCTCAACTACCTGATGCTTTTCCAAAGTCAAGCGAGACTGCGATGCACCCGACAATCTTTTCAACAATTTCGGTGTCGGATCGTACAGCAAATAAATAATTCGATCGCCTGCTTGCCAAATCTGGGTCGCCGACACTACTTGCAAGTACCCCTGCCTTTCCAGCAGCAGCGGCGCTAACTCCCCGGCTTGAACCAAAGCTTGCAAGTGAGCAATCTGAAACTGCAATCCCTCACTTTTTAACTCAGTTTCCCCCAATTTCACTTCGCCGTCGATCAAATATTCGTTCCAATCCTTCAGCGACAAATCGGAGACAAAAGCTTGATTGATTTTAGTCGGATTTGCAGGCGTATTTGCTTGTGGATCTTTGGGGAATATTGCCAAAACTCTCGGCGGTGCAAACTCTTCGGCTGCTCGCTGAGCTAACACTAAGTTTACCTCGCCATTGTTAGTCATTGCCAAAAAAGTTCCCATCGACTCCAGTCCGGCTTCTTCTAACACGCTGTGATCCAGAGCACTGCTCAAAAACACCCGCAAACCTTCTCGTTCTGCTTGTGCACAAGCTTCCGGGTTGGTGTCGATAATTGCCACCGATTCTCCGCGTTCTTGAAACAAGCGAGCAATTAATCTGCTCAAAGGATTTGACCCCACAATTGCTGCACCGGTTGCCGATTTTGAGGTGATGCCCAACAGTTGAGCGATCCGTCCTGCCGTTAGTCCCTGGACGAAAACTGTCATAATAATTGTTAGGAAAACTAAGGCTTTAATCGAGTCGCCGCCGTTGATTCCCCGCTGGGTGAGCAAAATTGCAAATAAAGATGCGATCGACGCTGAGACAATTCCCCTCGGCGCTACCCAACAAACAAATAATTTCTGCCGCCAATTTAGTCCGCTGTTCCAAGTACACAACCAAACATTGATCGGCCGCACTACCCACATTAAAGCTAAAACTGTAAACAAACTTCCCCAACCGAGGGCGACCACACTAGCGAGGGATAAATCGGCCGCCAGCAGCACGAACAGCATGGAAATAGCCAGGACTGTCAGTTGACCTTTAAACCTCCTCAGCAGCCTTTCTTCCGGCACAGCAGCGGCTCTGAGGACGATGCCGGATAGGACTGTTGCCATCAGTCCCGATTCGCTGCGGATTTCTTCTGCTAAGCCGAAGAATCCCCACAAACCGGCTAAAACTACTAAGTTTTTGAGGTCTTCGGAGAGAAATTGCGATCGCTTGAGAATGAATCCCAGCAGCCAACCTCCCGCAACTCCGATGACTGCGCCAACTAATAGTCGCACGATTAAATCTCGGAACAAAACCAGCAAATCAGCATTGCCGTTCAAAATAATATTCAGCACCAATACTGCCAGAATTGCTCCGACAGGATCGATTAAAACGCCTTCTGCTTCTAGCAAGGCGGCAACTTTTTTGTCAACGGATACTTGTTTGAGCAAAGGGCCGATTACTGTCGGGCCGGTGACGACTACTAGAGAAGCATACAAAAATGCGATCGGCCAGGGAAATTCCCCCAACCAGTGTGCGGCCATTCCCCCGCCAATTAGCGTAATTAAAGTGCCTACTGTAACTAAATTGCGGATGCTGCCGGAAAGTTTTCCCAAATCTCGCAATTCCAAATTCAAGCCGCCTTCAAACAGAATTAAAGCTACGCAAAGGGATACCATAACTTCCAAACCGCTGCCCAGCAGATTCGGGTGCAGCACTCCCAAGCAGTCTGGGCCGGCTAAAATGCCAAACAACAGCAAAAAGACGATCGCCGGAACTTTCAGATAAGCGGCGAGAACTTGAGCGCTGATGCCACAGATGACGGTCATGACCATCAACAGGGTGATGTTAAAGGAGATTTCCATAGATATAATTTTTACAGGCTGCCCGCTTAGTTTTAAATGTTCGATCGCGGGTAATTGGAGTGCAGGCGCTATTTTCGGCGCAGCTTACAAACTCGGCACGGCCCTGGATTTTTCCCAATAAGATTAAAAAAACTTGATAGTCGCTATAACTTTATCAGATAATTCTCTTGGCGTCAAAGATGGGAGTAAGCTGTAGCGAAGCGAGAGATTGTCTGTTATGTTAGAGAGTTGGACGGGGATGCGGGCACAGAGGGAGAGGATTTGACGAGTTTTGATGGAGAGTCATTCGATTTTAGATTTTAGATTTTGGATTGACCCCACGGATAAATTCGGAGGCTTGAGGATTTTAGATTTTAGATTTTGGATTGATTCCACGGATAAATCACGTGGCGGGTACCACCTTTGAAATTCGCTTGTCAATCTCAAATCTCAAATCTCAAATAGCAAGAGTTGTCGGCTTTCCAATTACAGAGGGATCAAACCCCCAAATTTATCTGTGGAGTCAATCTCCCATCTAAAATCTCCCATCTAAAATTTATAATCGACTGGCATTCTGCCACCTGCGAAAAAACTCCGATAGAATGGCCGGTGAAACTCGCCCCTCCAGCCAATCTAAAGCCTGGTTTTGCTGGGGTGCGGCCCGATAAAATTTGCACGCATCTATCAGCCGAATCGGAGAATTAGTGACAATAGATTGAGAGCGCCATTTTTGTGCAAACTCGTTAATAATAGCCGGAGAAAGTTGTTTTTGCAGCCAATCTAAAGCTTGGTCTTGTTGTGCTAAACCGCGATAAAATTTGCCCACATCTATCAATCGCAAATTACTGTCTTGAGGTAAGGTAGTTGCCCGCCATTTTTGAGCAAATTCCCCTAAAACAGAGGTAGAAACTTGACTTTGCAGCCAAATTAAGGCTGTATCTTGGCTAGCCTTAGCTTGATAAGACGAGAATACCTGAGTCAGCCGCACGTCTGATATGGGAGTGGGAGTCGGAGAAGGAGTCGGCTGCGGAGTGGGTGTCGGGGCTGGAGGGGGAACAATTACTTTGGGAGATTTTCGCATCAAAGCGGCCCAGGTTTTGAGGCTGGCAATACCGTCTGGATTGAGACCTTGAAATTTCTGAAACGAGATGAGCGCCGCTGTGGTGGTAGCTCCAAATTTGCCGTCCATCGCGCCTTGATAGAAACCTTTAATTCTTAATTCCCTCTGGATGTCTGCAACTTTGTAACTTACGGCGCCTTCTCGGACGCTTTCAAAAATATTGGTGTCTACATTGCCCGATACGCCCGACACGCTGCCACTGTCGCTGTATTGCCAAAAAGTCCAAGTTTTCCAGCCGCCGGGAACCCAAGGTTCTTCAGCAGTGGTATAGTGAGCAATCCACAGTGGGTAATCGGCAAACCGTGTTGTCCCGAGGTTGTCCCAGAAACCGGGGTAAGTGTAGATAATTGGCCGCATCAACGTGGCTTTTTCGACTGCTTCTAACCAAATTGCGGCTCGATCGCAAAATTGATCCACAGTCAAACCGCCTGTAGTTTCCAAATCCAAGACTGGTGGCAAATCCCCCGCTTCGAGTTTTACAGTTTTCAAGAACAAATCTATTTGCCCTTGAATGCTGCTTGCAGGTTGAAAAAAGTGGTAAGCACCGCGTTGAATCCCGGCCGCTTTCATCGCCGCCCAATTGCGAGCGAAAGTTTGGGCAACGAACGTTGCACCCTCGGTCGATTTGACAAAAGCAAAGGCAATACCATCCCGGGCAACTGCTGGCCAATTGACATTGGGCTGGTAGTCGGAAACATCTATACCGCGAATACTCATATTACCAAGAGTTGAGAAAAGCTGGTTTGCTCTGAAGCAGCGACTCGATTAAGGGTACATTAAATTGTAATGCTAAGTCGCTAAGTGTTTTTTTTGCAGTGGAGATTTTGCGAATGAACTTCGATCGAATAGAGCCCGGCCCTGGTCAAGAGTCTGTTTGGGATTACCCACGTCCCCCTCGGCTTGAGGAATCGACCAAACACGTACAGATAATTTTTAATGGAGTGACGATCGCCGACACGCGCCGTCCTCAGCGGGTATTGGAGACCAGTCACCCTCCTGCCTACTATATCTGCCCCGAGGACATCAAAATGGAATATTTGCACAAAACTTCACGAGGTTCTTGGTGCGAGTGGAAGGGACAAGCCGGTTATTACACTGTGACGGTAGAGTCGAAAGAATTAGTAAATGCTGCTTGGTTTTATCCCAATCCTAATCAGGTTTTTGCAGCTATTAAAGATTATGTGGCTTTTTATCCGAGCAAGATGGATGCCTGTTATGTGGACGGGGAATTAGTGCAATCTCAACCAGGGGATTTTTACGGCGGCTGGATTACCAAAGATATTGTCGGCCCGTTTAAGGGAGGGTCAGGAACGTGGGGGTGGTGAGGGAAGGTTGAGTTTTGAGTTTTGAGTTTTGAGTTGAGAACAGCGACAGAAACCACGTTTTTTTATTTAAACATCGTTACAGCTTTGACCCAGGTTTAAATAAAAACCAGGTTTCTTGAGTGTGTGAGCGCCGTGAATGAGTTAAGGAATTGCTCTGAAATCTTTTTCTGACGACGCAAAAAGCCAACAGTAAAAAAATGAATAATAATTCAATAGCTCTCTAATTGAGTGAGGATGAATCCATGTAATGGAATGCAGGCAAAGCCGAAGCTAAGGCAGCAGCTTATCCCTTGAAATAAACAGTGTAGTCAAGAATACAGTGACTGCTCATAAATAAATGTTAGTATAAGTTAATATCTGACACTAGCTTTGTTGCTTCTTTATTATTTATTTATTCGGATCTGCGCTGTGTCTGTTGAATTTATTGAGCCGTCCAACTCGCCAGAAAACTCACTCAAAAATTTATCTTTAGAGTCTACTCTTAAAGATCTGGCTCTCTTCAATTTTCAGGTTGACTCCTCATATCTCGCCAAAGAAGTAGCTCGGTTTTTTCAAGCTCACCCGCTGCTTCCGGGAGTTATCTTAACCGTAAATGGGGAATTTTTAGGGATGATATCGCGTCGGCGATTTATGGAACGCATGAGCCGCCCTTACGGAGTAGATATATTTGCTTGCAGACCGATTATAGCCTTGTATCAAATAGCTCAAACCGATAGTTTGATTTTACCAGGAGTAGCCTTAATTGTCATGGCAGCTCAGCGCTCCGTGCAGCGACCGCCGGAACTGCTTTACGAGCCGATTGTAGTGCAGTTAGAACCTCAAGTTTACCGACTTTTAGACGTGCATCAACTCTGGGTAGCTTTATCCCAAATTCACCAACAAGCTACTTGGTCTATGAGCGAACTTTATTACAATTTATCGCTCACGCAATCCGAGTTAGAAGCAGCTAATTCTCAATTAAAAGCAGCTAATTCCGAATTGTATCGCCTTGCCAACTTAGATGGCTTAACTCAGATTGCCAACCGCCACTGTTTTAACGAATACTTACAGAAACAATGGCAAGAATTGGGAGAAGCTGCCGCAGAAATATCTTTAATATTATGCGATGTTGACTTTTTTAAGAAATACAACGATACTTATGGACATCAGGCGGGAGATGCTTGCTTGCAGCAGGTAGCCAAAACTATTGTTGAGGCTGTACATTACTCAGCAGGCGAAGTTTCAGGGGAGACTCTGGTAGCTCGTTACGGAGGTGAAGAATTTGCGGTAATTTTACCCCGCACTTCACCTGAAATAGCTGTTTGGATTGCAGAGGAAATTCGAGTTTGCGTAAAAGAACTAGAAATCGAACACCTTAATTCAGCGGTGTGTTCTTTCGTGACGCTGAGTTTGGGGGTAGCGAGCACGTTTCCTCAGCCCGAAACTTCCCAGGAAAACCTGCTTGCAGCGGCAGACCGTTCGCTTTATCAAGCTAAAGACCGAGGGCGCGATCGAGTAATTTTAGATTTTAGATTTTAGATTTTAGATTGGAAAAAGTGATCCACGGATTTATCCGTGGGCTTGTTTAATGGTTTCGATCACAGATTGTCGGGCAAATCGCCGATCGACCTGCCGATGCTAGCCAGCAATTTATCCAAAGCTTTCATCTGCTTGACGGTGAACGTCGGCACATTCTTCCCCAACTCCCAACGACTGATTGTTTGCGACGAAACGCCAAGCTCTCGCGCCAAATCTTCCTGGCTCATCTCCAGTTCTTCCCTAAGCTTCTTCAAATGCGACTCTTCATTTTCAGGTCGCGGAACGGGCTTTTTCGGCATAACCTCGATCGCACATTTTTTCTATAAGATGCTTAAACATCTTACTTCCTTCCTCGGAGAAGATTATCTACCTCTGATTCTTCCTGACTCTTCCTTCGCGTTTTTCGCGTCTTCGCGGTTCAATCATACTAATTTTTCCGACCCGAAAACAGTAATTAAACAACAAACAGATGGTGCAACGGTAAGGCGCATAGCTGGAAAGGCGCGATCGCTCCTATTCTCATTTGAAATGTTATTGGGCGATCGTCCCGTGCCTACAAAGACTCGCACCAAGCACGTTCTGCCGTCCAATGTCTGTCTGAAGATTCATAAATCCTCAACCCATCCAACCCGGCATTTTGGATCATCTCCTCAACTTCATCCAGCGTAAATGCTGCTTGCAACGAATCGCTGAATAACTGTTTCTGATGCGCGTTGCAATCTCCCGCATACAGATTGACTAAATTATCCCTGATTTCCGCTTTTTCCGGCCGCAGTAAATCCCGCAAAAAAATTGCTCCCTGCGGCTTCAACACCCGCTTGACTTCCTGCAAAAACGGCAGCGGATCGGGCAAATGGTGGATAATGCTGTTGGAAATCACCATGTCAAAATAATTGTCAGGGTAAGGCATGGCTTTAGCATCGACTAATTCGAGACTAATTTGCGATCGCACGCCCGCCTTTTCCACATTTTGGGCCCCGACTTTCAGCATATTTGCCGACAAATCAATGCAAGTCAATTTCCATGCTGGCCGCATTTGAGAAAGTGCGATCGGAATTCTCGCCGTACCCGTCCCCGCATCCAAAACGTTTCCAAAAACCGGCCCCAAAGTCGCTGCACTCTGAGCAAAAGCAGCATTAACCTCAGTAAAGTCCATCGAATCGTATTCGATCGCCTCTTCCAAGGAATCCATCACTTCCGGTTCCAAAACTCGCTGCATAAAATTTATCTCGTTTTCTGGCATTTCCATATAGGGGTTCAGTTTCGCCTGCAAAAGCTCGACTAACTCCGGTTCCATATATTCGTAATTGTCCGGGATTTGCAGGCAAATAACTTTCTTGCCTTCGAGACTTTCGGGAAATTTGCTGCGAAGTCGATCGCCATGCTTCTTCTCCATCACAAATATCCAATCTGCCCAACCGACAAGACCCTCAGTTACTCTAATTCTTGCACCTTTTTCCGTTCCCGCCGATCGTACACTGTAGCCGCTAACATTCTCGCATATCTTCTCGGCAGTCAAACTTCTCCACTTATTCTGACTGCACACAAACAATATCTTGATTTTATCCATTCAGACACAATTACAAAATTCTATGTTAATCGTGGCACGGGCGTCCCGCCTGTGCTTCGGAAGCGGTTAAAAATTTCCTTCTAATTTCCCCCCGATCGCACCTTACATACCACAAATACTGTATTTCGTCAAACTTGGCAAAATCTCCGTTACAATTCTTAAACCATAAAATGCTGATTTTGCATAAAAAATTGTACTTATTACATTTGCGAATTCGTTAATTTTACGATTTTAAAAGCTTTCAGCGTCAAAAAGTAAAATTAGTCATAATGCCCCTGGATTGTGAAAATCGTACCACAAGCCTCAAAGCAAGTAAATAGGTAAAATAATTGAGAATGAAGTCAATAATTTTGGTCATCTTTAGATTTTCTTAAGATTTCAGCCGTCAAAATAGATCGAACATTTAAAACTAAATCGACTTTTAGATTGTTTTTGCTTATTAAAGTAACTGGAATTGCCCCGAAGACCGATCGACCCTCAACAATAGATACAGATGCTCGATCGCCCAATGGCATCCAACCAAACTCGATCGAACTCTGCTAGAATTAGTAAAACGAAGTCGTTATGAGTTTGACTAAAAGCTATGACCGAACAAACCGTAGAAAACTTAGTGATTATCGGCTCAGGCCCAGCAGGCTACACAGCAGCAATCTACGCAGGTCGGGCAAACCTGAAACCCGTAGTCTTTGAAGGCTATCAAATGGGAGGCATCCCCGGCGGTCAACTGATGACCACTACAGAAGTCGAAAACTTCCCCGGCTTTCCCGAAGGCATCACCGGGCCGGAACTCATGGATCGGATGAAAGCTCAAGCAGTGCGCTGGGGTGCCGAATTATACACAGAAGATGTAATTTCGGTGGATTTGACCCAGCGTCCGTTTACAGTGCGATCGGAAGACCGAGAAATCAAAACCCACACGATAGTAATCGCTACAGGCGCGACGGCTAAAAGGCTGGGGCTGCCTAGCGAACACATATTTTGGAGTCACGGCATTTCGGCCTGTGCGATTTGCGACGGCGCTACCCCACTTTTTAAAGGAGTAGATTTAGCTGTAATCGGCGCGGGCGACACAGCAGCGGAAGAATCTATTTATTTGACCAAATACGGCTCTCACGTACATATGCTGGTGCGGCGCGATCAAATGCGCGCCAGCAAAGCCATGCAAGACCGAGTGCTGAGCAACCCCAAAATTACCGTGCACTGGAACACTGAAGCAGTGGATATTTTGGGCGAACCGGGCGGCAAAATGGACGGGGTGAGAATTAGAAATATCGAGACCGGCGCCGAGAGCGATTTGCTGGTGAAAGGATTGTTTTATGCGATCGGTCACACTCCCAACACTCAACTGTTCCAAGGTCAGCTAGAACTCGACGAAGTAGGCTATATCGCCACCAAACACGGTTCGGTAGAAACCAGCGTCGAGGGAGTTTACGCCGTCGGCGATGTGCAAGACCACGAGTTTCGCCAAGCAATCACTGCGGCCGGTAGCGGTTGTATGGGTGCGATGTTGGCAGAACGTTGGCTGTCAGTCAAGGGTTTAACGCAGGAATTCCATCAAACCGAAGAATCCGAGCAACCCACAGCAGCGCCGGAAGCTCAAAAAGTACGCAAAACCAGCGCGAACTTTGATATCAAAGACACGCGCCACGAAGGAGGTTATGCTTTGCGGAAGTTGTTCCACGATAGCGATCGACTGATTGTGGTCAAATATGCTGCTCCGAGTTGCGGCCCTTGCCACAGCCTCAAGCCGATTTTGAGCAAAGTAGTAGATGAGTTCGAGGGCAAAATCCACTACGTAGAAATTGACATCGAAGAAGATCCAGAAATTGCTGAAAATGCTGGCGTGATTGGTACGCCGACGATTCAGTATTTCAAAGACAAAGATTTGGTCGCTGAGCTCAAAGGAGTTAAGCCGAAAAGCCAGTACCGCGAGTTAATTGCCAGTAATTTGTAGAAATGCAAATTAGCGAAGACTTTTTAACCGCAGATATCAGCGGATGAACACAGATAAACGCAGATAAGATTACATCTGCGTGTATCTGCGTTCATCTGCGGTTAAAAAGTCTTCCTATGGTTTTCGGTAAATATTGATATGCTGATGAAAACAAATCTGACGCACGAATTATCAATTATGGCTCAAAGCCGCCTCCGACTACCGCGATTTCTCAACAGTGCCTCGCCCTCAAGCCTGTCAATGAAAATGATGTGGGCAGGTTTGACAATAACAGCCGTGTTTGTATTGGTAGCCACTTTGTCTCCAGCTATGCAAGCTTGGGGATGGCTGCAAAATCCTACCGAGGCTTTGATTAACCCCATCCACGAACCGCCGTCGGCGAATTATTGGTTTGGTACTAGCCGCAGCGGTTACGATGTGTTTTCCCGCACGCTGTTTGCTTCTCGGGCGGCTTGGCAAGTGGTAATTTTAGCTACTGCTTTGAGTTTGTTTATCGGTGTGCCGCTGGGTTTGGTTAGCGGTTATTTGGGCGGTAAGCTCGATCGAGTGTTGTTATTTTTAATGGATACAATTTATACTTTGCCGGGGCTGCTGCTGTCTTTGACGCTAGCGTTTGTAGTGGGAAAAGGAGTTTTGAATGCTGCGATCGCCCTGAGCATTTCCTACATCCCTCAATACTACCGCGTCGTCAGGAATCACACCGTCAGCGTCAAAACCGAATTGTTTGTCGAAGCCGCGCGAGCAATGGGTGCTGACACTTGGACAGTGCTTTCGCGCTACCTATTTCTGAATGTGATTCAGAGCGTACCTGTGCTGTTTGCGCTCAACGCTGCAGATGCCATTTTAACATTAGGAGGTTTGGGATTTCTCGGATTAGGACTTCCCGAAGCAACTCCCGAATGGGGACACGACTTGCGTTTAGCTTTAGATGCGCTACCTACTGGCATTTGGTGGACAGCTTTGTTTCCCGGTTTGGCGATGACTTTAATGGTGGTGGGACTGTCTTTGGTGGGGGAAGGATTAAACGAGTTTGTTAATCCTCGCCTGCGGAATCAGTAATCATTTTTCTGTAGCACAATCTCAAAAAACCAAACACCCAGATTCCGGACTTCTTTGAGAAGTCGGGAATCTAACGAAAAAGCGTTTTAGGTTTAATGAAAACGACCTAGTTATCCAAGAAATACCCAGTATAGTTAAGGAGGTTAAATTATGAAAAATGTTCCACGTATAGAATATCTCAAAGTTCAAAATTACCGAGCTTTATATAATCTAGAACTTAAAAACATTACCCCTTTAACTGTCCTTTTAGGGCCTAATGGTAGCGGAAAATCAACTATTTTTGATGTTTTCGCTTTCCTGTCCGAATGTTTCACAGAAAGCCTCAGAAAAGCATGGGATAGACGAGGCAGATTTCGAGAATTACGCACCAGAGATAGTACAGACTGTATCATCATTGAATTAAAATATCGAGAGACATCAAAATCACCGTTAATCACCTATCATCTTGCCATAGATGAAGAAAATAATCGTCCTTTTATCGCCGAAGAATGGTTACAGTGGAGACGAGGAGGTCAAGGTAAACCTTTTCGCTTTTTAGATTTCAAAAAAGGCGAAGGACAAGTCATTAGTGGCGCAACTCCTGATGAAGAAGGCGAAAGGATTACCGAACAACTAGCATCATCTGAATTATTAGCAGTAAATACATTAGGACAATTTGCCAAACATCCTCGCGTCAGCGCATTAAGACGCTTTATTACAGGTTGGTATTTATCCTATTTAACCGCAGATAATACCCGCAGCCTTCCCGAAGCAGGTGCACAGGAAAGATTGTCCCCCACTGGTGACAATTTACCTAATGTTATCCAATACCTAAAAGAACAACATCCCCAACGGTTAGAAGAAATACTAAAAACCCTTTCTGCTCGTATTCCACGCCTCGAAAAAGTCGAAGCTCTTGTCATGCAGGATGGCAGACTTTTGTTGGAAATTAAAGATGCTCCTTTTTCTCATCCAATTTTGGCAAAATATGCGTCCGATGGTACGTTAAAACTCTTAGCTTATTTGACAGTTTTATTCGATCCAAATCCCCCACAATTAGTGGGAATAGAAGAACCAGAAAATCATTTGCATCCGCAATTATTACCTCAGCTTGCAGAAGAATGTCGTTCGGCTTCGGCGAATACTCAATTAATGATAACAACCCATTCTCCCTTTTTTGTGGATCGTTTAAGACCCGAGGAATTATGGGTATTATATAGAGATGAAAAAGGTTTTACTCAAGCCAAAAGAACCGCAGATATGCCTGGAATCAAACACTTCATAGAAAACGGTTCGTTACTCGGATCGCTGTGGATGGAAGATTTCTTTGATGTGGGAAATCCCCTCAAAAATGCGGGTGCACCGCAATGATTTTAAACTTAAAATTAAGAGGAGGTGAGCATTTTGCATCTTGAGTTTTTAGTGGAAGAAGCATCACTAGAATCAGCTTTAACCCAGCTTTTGCCCAAAATTTTGCCATCGACTGTTACCTATAAAATTCATGCTTTTCGAGGGAAAACAGATTTACTGGCTAAATTGCCTAACCGTTTGAAAGGTTATCAAGCATGGCTTCCGCCTGATTGGAAAATTGTTATTTTAATAGATGAAGATCGAGAAGATTGTCTCAAATTAAAACAACAACTAGAAATAATGGCAATATCATCGGGATTAATCACTAAATCTTCCTGTCAAAAAGATAAATCATTCCAAGTCTTAAATCGAATTGTAGTTGAAGAATTAGAAGCGTGGTTTTTCGGCGATGTTGAAGCAATTTGCCAAGCTTACCCTAAAGTCTCTCCCAATTTAGCTACTCAAAAAAAATATCGAGAGCCTGATGCTATCAAAGGAGGTACCTGGGAGGCTTTAGAAAGAGTATTACGGAACGCTGGATACCATCAGGGAGGACTAGAAAAATATAAAGCCTCTAGCGAAATTTCTAAATATATGAATCCTGAATCAAATCGCTCTAAAAGCTTTAAAGTTTTTTATGAAAGTTTATTAGAAATCATCAATAGTAAGCAGGTATAATCAACTTTATAGACAATTTTCGCTCTCGTCATTGCTGAGCTAGGAGCGATGAATGATTTAGAGATCAAACCTAGATCCGCGCTTTCGGAGGACACGCTGTAAATAAATGTAACAAAACTTTTAACGATCGCACCAGCGTCCTACTCTTCCCTTGTTTAAGCCTCCTGCAGTTTATGCCCTCTCTAACCATAGCAAGCACATCGCTAACTGGATACATTTTTCTTCCCTGGCGGAGTTATCATCTGGTTGCATCCACGTCGGCTGTGGATGTTGTTCCGTCTGCTTGAAATTATCCAGACAATTTGGGAATGCTACCTAAAATTGATGGAAGGGCTTTATCGAATATTTACACTGTCACGATATATTTAAAGGAATTGTGAAGTTATACTTCCGGGGGATGGCGAATTGTGTTGTTTGTGAGAGAGTACGATCGCGCAAGTGCGAACCGAAAGCCAAAAATTTTAGAGAAGTCCGCAGCCGAGAGTTGCGCGGCGGGTTAACTCTCAGTAGAATTTATCCTGGTGGTTTTTGCCACTGACGCGACAAACTCATGTCGAACTGCTTAAATAAGAATGTGACGTTAAGAACTTAATGTGATTTAACGTCAAAATTAAACCCAATTTCTGAGATTTGAGCTAACTTAACAATGAAAGCCCCTGTTGCACTACTCAACCCGCAACGCTTCATTTGGGGTCAGAGTCGGTCTCTAATCCAGAGTGACCGGCTTAAAACTAAAGCTACGAGCTTTATTCAATCGCAGATTGCGTATGATTCAATTCAGGGAAACAGGGTAATGATGGGTGTATCTACACGGATTGTATTGGTTCCAATTTGGGCAACTCAAAAATTGTCTGCTAACTGTCTGGCCAACTACGCCGCAGCCGTTCACCCAGATATACGCAGAAAACAGGGCCGTTTGATCGTGCCAAAGTTTTTGCGGGTCGTTCTCAGGATTTAGCAGAGCCGGACATGAGTTAGTATTGTCAAGCTAAGCTGACAGAGTTTTCCTAGTTCTTGACCAACAATGGAAAACAACTTCCATTTTTTGTGAGAAAGGCTACAATCGGGAAGGTCTTTGCAAGATCCGATTCTCCCCTTTTGGTGCTTCAACCCTCTGCTGTTGCATTTGAGCCAGCAGACCGGCATCCAATGTGGCGAAAATTTGCCGTGCAACTGTCATGTCTGACAACCAGAGTGAAAGCAAGGCGAATCAAAAGTTCGACACCTCGAATACAAAAGTTAGAGGGCTCCGTGCGGGAAAACTTGTACGGCTAAAAGCTCGAAGTACCGAGTAAAAAAGCCAGTATTTTTGGAAGTGCGATTTACCGCACTTCATGGTTTGCTTCTCTGGGCAAGGTATTGCAGATGATGTGGTAACTCGCTCCGAAAGAAAAAGCCGCTAGCTCAATTTAAGGTCGCGATGTTAAAATCTGCGATCAATTGAATGCGCTGACTGCTTCAAACCAGAACTCGAACCGTGACTCATAAAACAGGTGCAGTTTCGGTAACAAATTCAGCTAGCAGACCAAAAATCCCACTATTTCTTCCTGCGGGAATGTCAATCCTGGCTAACTTGTCTAAACTACAAACAGACACTATTCCACTGTTATTTATTCTTTAATTCAGGAGCATGAGGAAGACGGCATGATCCCAGCTAACACCGTACTCGAAACCACAATTACACCGGAAATGGAAACAATCGAGTTGCTTCGCAGCGCCGAAAGCGTTCTACCTGAGAGCGAGTTAGAACTCTTTATCGACGAAGAAGATGATCGAGAAGAATTCTTAGACTCTCAATCTGAGGAAGACCCTAAATCTGGCAAAGGCGCCAAAGCCCGCCGTCGGGCACAGGCAAAGAAAAAGCATTATACTGAAGACTCTATTCGTCTTTACCTGCAAGAAATCGGTCGGATTCGACTGCTGCGAGCTGACGAAGAGATTGAACTAGCCCGCAAGATAGCAGATTTGCTGGAATTAGAGCGAGTTCGAGAACAACTTCTCGAAGAGTATAACCGCGAACCCAAGGACAGCGAATGGGCTAATGCTGTAGATATGGCACTTCCTGCATTCCGTCACCGACTCCACGTCGGCCGTCGGGCCAAGGAAAAAATGGTGCAATCAAACCTGCGTTTGGTGGTGTCGATCGCCAAAAAATACATGAATCGCGGTTTGTCTTTCCAAGATTTGATTCAGGAAGGCTCTTTGGGTCTGATCCGGGCTGCTGAAAAATTCGATCACGAAAAAGGTTACAAGTTTTCTACCTACGCAACTTGGTGGATACGTCAAGCCATCACCCGGGCAATCGCCGACCAATCGCGCACTATCCGCCTGCCGGTTCACCTTTACGAAACCATTTCGCGGATCAAGAAAACTACCAAACTCCTGTCTCAGGAAATGGGTCGCAAGCCTACGGAAGAAGAAATTGCTACCCGCATGGAGATGACGATCGAGAAGTTGCGGTTCATTGCTAAGTCCGCACAGTTGCCCATCTCTTTAGAAACTCCGATCGGCAAAGAGGAAGACTCACGTCTGGGAGATTTTATTGAATCAGACGGGGAAACACCAGAAGATCAAGTCTCGAAAAACTTGCTCAGGGAAGACTTGGAAAGCGTTTTGGATACTCTCAGCCCCCGCGAACGGGATGTACTGCGACTGCGTTACGGCTTAGATGACGGACGGATGAAGACCTTGGAGGAAATTGGTCAAATCTTTAACGTCACCCGCGAGCGGATTCGCCAAATCGAGGCTAAAGCCCTGCGGAAGTTGCGCCATCCCAACCGGAACAGCATCTTAAAAGAATATATCCGCTAGAGTAATTTGCTAGCATCACCCAAAAGAGTGATTCGCAGTCTTTTGGGTGGGCGACCCCCCGCCCCCGTTTGAGCTATAGCTGTTAAATTTTGTGTGGCTAACTGCCCGGAGCAAGTGGCTATTTGCCACCAAAATCCCGCTGCCAAAATTTAGGGAGTCCGTTACGGAACTCCCAAGCTTTGCAGTGTCACAAAAGTCTTAACTAGAAAATTACATCACGCCCCAAAAGTGAAGGAGGCCTTGACCGGAAACCAATTCGATGATGACAGCGGCAGAGAAGCCAATCATCGCCAAACGACCGTTCCAATTTTCGGCTCCTTCGCTGAAGCCCCAGTTCCAAGCGTTGCGTTTTTGTTCTTGCATAGTGCGAACTCCTTTCGTTAACTTGTGTAAGGCTTATGTAAATAAATATAACAGTCACTTGAAAAAAGTGCAAGCTTGTGCACAGTGATATCGGTCACAACGGTCGATCGACCTTGAGGATTTTACCTAACAGGAAAAATAGCCAACTCTGTATCAGGATCGAACAAGTGAATCTTGTCATGGGCGATGGCCAACCAAAGCTCCTCGCCAACTCGGATCGATCGCTCAGGAGGAACCCGCACTTGCATCCGCACCGCCGGAGCATCCGTCAAACAAACCCCCAAATAAGTTTCGTGTCCCAAAGCCTCTACAATTTCCACTTGTACCGAAAGATTTTTGGTAGCCGGAGGGTTAATGCTCAGATGTTCCGGCCGAATGCCCAAAATTAGCCCTCGCCCGTCATATTGTTGTAGACTTTTTGCCCAAATATCGGGTAAAGTAAAGCGAAATTGCGGGTGAGAAATCAACAGCGGAGCACTAAATTCCACCGCCAAAAAATTCATCGGGGGAGAACCGATAAACTCAGCAACAAACAGATTAGCCGGCTTGTTGTAAAGCTCTAGAGGTTGAGCTACTTGCTGAATCTGGCCGACCTTCATAATAGCAATCCGATCGCCCATAGTCATCGCCTCAGTTTGGTCGTGAGTTACATAAATAGTTGTAGTTCCCAACTGTCGCTGCAACTGCACAATTTGCGATCGAGTTTCCGCCCTCAATTTCGCATCCAGATTCGATAACGGTTCGTCCATCAAAAAAACTTCAGGATTTCTAGCCATCGCCCTACCCAAAGCTACCCGCTGCTTTTGCCCTCCCGAAAGTTGTTTCGGCAAGCGATTTAAAAGAGATTCTATTTGCAATAATTCAGCTACCTCTCGCACTCGTTGTCCTACAGCCTTTTCCCGTTCCGACAAATAGCGCAAACCCGGCGGCAACTTGCGAGTCGCTCCTCCTAAAAAGTCCTCAAACACAGGATAATTTAGAGGATTTTTAAAAGAATTAGAACCTAAATAATTAATAACCTCTTCTACCTTATTCCTGATTTTCTCTCTCTTCAGGATGCTTCCTTCTTCTTGTATCTTCCCCCTTATCCCTTCTTCCTTCTTCCTTCTTCCTTCTTCCTTCTTCCTTCTTCCTTCTTCTTTCTCCCTTTCCGAGCGACGCAATCCAAAGGCGAGATTATCGTAAACTGTTAAGTGAGGATAGAGAGCATAATTTTGAAATACCATAGCGATATCTCGGTCTTTAGGAGGCAAATCGTTAACCAGCCGATCGCCAACCCAAATATTACCGGCCGTCAAAACTTCCAAGCCGGCGATCGATCGCAGCAAAGTGCTTTTTCCGCAGCCAGAAGGCCCCACCAGCACCATGAATTCCCCGTCTTCAACCGTCAGGTTAATGCGCCGCAAAACACTGTTAGACGAAGGGCGATCGGCTATAGGCGAGACATTTTCTGCGACGGTGTTTGCTTCTTTTTCCTGTTCTCCTTGGCGGAGCGGAAAACTTTTGTAGATATTTTCTAATACAACTTGCGCCATTAAACAATTTTAGATTTTATATTTTAGATTTTAGATTGGGCATGGGGCATTGGGCATGGGGCATGGGGCATTGGTAATTGAGATATTCAAGGAAGGAGGAAGTTCGGTAACGAGCAGTGTACAGGATTTAAATGATTTAACGGATGGATGTTGAAGTCAGAAGTCAGATTAATTCCCCAATGCCCCATGCCCCATGCCCAATGCCCCATGCCCCATGCCCCATGCCCCATGACTAATGACTATTGACTGCTGATAACTTTGATGATTCTTTCACCTGGATTGAGGTCAAAAACTCGATCGCCCGCAGCATCTTTCCCCCAAAAAGCTATAGCATCCATAGTCGATCGCAGCAGGCGACCAGAATTAGTAAAAAGTTTGACATCCGTACCCGGAACAGCCTGCAGCAAGCCAACTAAAGCATCTTTAGGCTCTGAGAAACGAAAAGCTTGAGTGCCAATTTCCCCCCGGTTAGTAAGTCTAACAGAACCTGCAGGCATTCGTTTTGCCCAACCCAACTCGGAAAATAGCACCAGACTGTCGTCCGGGTAGAGAGTGATGCAACCCACCAACTGTTCCTGCTTCCGCAACCTGGTTACTTGAGATCCCTGGGCCGCGCGGCCCATTGGTGGCAGTTGTTCATCATCGATCTCAAACCGGAGGACTCGGCCTCCTGAAGTTGCGATCGCCACTTGCTCGCCGACTTTACCCAGACTCGCACAGCGCAGCCGATCGTCCTCCTTGAGTTTAACAACAGTAACGCCACGATTAGTCAAATCAGCAAATTCCTGCATCGGCAAGCGCTTAATTTTCCCTTGCTGAGTCAGAGTTACTAAATCTGCCGCTTCCGAATTTTCCGGCAAAATAAAGTGTGCAACTGTGATTTCCGACAAAGCGCGACCGGCACTTTCTTTAGTAGCACTCGGCGACAACAAACTAACGATCGGCGTTCCCCGGTCTTTGGCGCTACTACTAGGAATATCGGCCACTTTCAGCGGGTAAGCTTTGCCGTTAGGAGTTAAGACGACCAAAGTGCGATCGGTTTTCGTCAGATTTGCCGTCACAATAAAATCTTCATTTTTTTCTAAAGCTGAAACCGATTTTTCGCGACTTTTCGAGCGTGGCTTTTCCCCTGTCGGCAAGCGTCGCACGTACTGCTTGTGCGAAA
The DNA here is from genome assembly GCF_036701635.1 of Microcoleus sp. N9_B4. NCBI lineage: Bacteria > Bacillati > Cyanobacteriota > Cyanophyceae > Oscillatoriales > Microcoleaceae > Microcoleus > Microcoleus sp. N9_B4. The sequence goes on from NZ_JAUBRC010000014.1 coordinate 19,421, forward strand.
ATTCAACAATAGTTTCCTCTGGCTCTAGAACGGGCAATAAGTTCGGCTGAATCGTTGCCGGCGACAACTGCTTCACCCCAGAATTTTTCTTACCAGCAAATTGTGATTCGGCGTTTGCTGCGCGTGCAGTTCCATTGGCGAATTTAGTGCGGCGGGGGTCAGCGTACTTGCGTTTTAGCGATCGAAATTCCTTCTTTAAAGCCTTCAAAAGTTCGCGCCTGTCGCTCAACAACCGCTGTAATTCTTGAATATTAGCCATCAACTCATCAAACTCAGACTGCAAATTTTGTCTTTCCAAACCAGTCAGCCTCCGCATAGGCATCGCCAAAATCGCATCAGCTTGACTTTCGCTCAAATTGAGGCGAACTTGCAAAGTTTGCTTAGCAGTAGAGCCGTCAGGAGAATTTCTCAGAATGTCGATCGCTGTATCGAGATTTGTCAAAGCCAACATTAAGCCTTGGACAATATGACAGCGGCGTTCTGCAGCTTGCAACTCGTAATTGTAGCGGCGGGTAAGAGTCACTTCCCGGAAATCCAGAAATTCCTGCAACAATTGTCTGAGCGTCAACTGTCGCGGTTGACCGTTGACAATTGCCAGCAAAATCGCCCCAAAATTTGTTTGTAGGTCAGTTTGTTGGTAAAGGCGAGCGAGAACCGCTTCTGGGGTAAATTCCCGCTTGAGTTCAATCACCACTCGAATGCCTTCGCGATCGCTCTCGTCACGCAAATCAGAAATACCGTCGAGGCGGCCAGCATTAACCAACTCCGCCACCTTTTCAATCCAAGCCGCCTTATTTACCTGAAACGGAAACTCCGTCACCACGATCGCCGTTTTAGTACGCACCTTGCGATTACCTGGCACCTCTTCCACCCCGGCCACACCCCTGACCGCAATGCTGCCTCGACCCTTAGTGTAGGCGTCAACAATGCCCTCTGTAGCGACAATTTCCCCTCCGGTTGGAAAATCCGGGCCCGGAATCAGTTCTATCAACTTCTCGTCGGATAGTTCCGGGTTTTCAATCAAAGCAATTAAACCGTCTACCACCTCTCCCAAATTGTGCGGCGGGATATTAGTTGCCATCCCCACAGCAATGCCCGTACAGCCGTTGAGTAACAGAAACGGCAACTGAGCAGGCAGCGCCGTCGGTTCCTGCTGCGAACTATCAAAGTTAGCAGTAAAATCAACAGTTGCATCGCCGACTTGGGTTAGCATAGCTTCGTGGGCGATCGGTGCTAGCCTCGTTTCCGTATAGCGCATAGCAGCCGCCGGATCATTGTCCACCGAACCGAAATTGCCGTGACCCGCCAGTAAAGGATAGCGGCTCGAAAACTCCTGAACCATGCGTACCAGAGCGTCGTAAACCGATTGGTCGCCGTGGGGGTGATATTTTCCCAAAACATCTCCAACTACCCGGGCGCACTTACGGTAAGGTCGGTCTGGCGTCAGACCCAGTTCGTGCATCGCATATAAAATTCGACGGTGAACTGGTTTTAAACCGTCGCGGACATCAGGCAAAGCTCGCCCGACGATCACACTCATGGCATATTCGAGGTACGATTGCTGCATCTCGGCGTGCAGAGGCGTAGAAATTACTTGCCCGGAAAGTAGGTTGAGTTGTTTAGCCATGAGTCCTTGTGTCCGTTAATTCCTGAGTGAAAACAGCCTCTGTCAATAATGCCGAGGTTTCCTGTCTCGATTGAAAAGCCTTTGCCGCAGGCGAACCGAAAGTTCGACCCAACCGCCCAGTTGAAGAATAAAAATAAACTTAACTTGTGAAAGCAGAATCAGAGTCCCGAAGACGGGCAACACTTGCCTCTTACTCTCCACTCTTACCCTAACCTCTATGTTGCCTTCATTTGCGCCTACCTGTCTATTTACCTTCTCACGGCAGAAGGTAAATAGACAGGAGAACACGGAATGCCAGAAACTCAGAACGTAGTGAGGCTGTAGCTCTTCCTAGGAAAGCGTCACGAGGGACTTGAGTCCCCGTCAATCCATGATAGAATTTAATTGCAATTAGGAATAACCATCTACACGAAGAAATATTCTATTCAGGAGAAACCCCAGATTGATCTCGTCTCGGTACAGCCGTAGCCTGGATCAAGCAGCAATGGTAGAAGATCGAGCTTACCGTATTTTGGCAAGCGTGATGGACTCCGAAACTATTAAAAAAGAAAAGTAAGCGGAATTGGAATACCTCTGGTACTGGTACTTGTTCTGATCGTGTAGAGGCGACTGGACTATGAGTGAAGTCCAGGTTTTGGGCTTATTCAACCATAGATCGTGGCCGTGACTCGCTGAGAGTGTCAAAAATGCCGATCTTGATGAATTCATCAGTAAAAAGCTCTCCTGGCGATATCTCCTAGTCTGACATCCGCTTGATGAACGGAAGCGTCGATATTTTAAGCCGTTTTGATGGGTTAAAACTGAGAATTAGGAATCTCCAAGAATCCCCGCCAATCCCCGCTAGATTCGCTACTCCGAATGCTGTGGCGACGGGAGTATGTGAATAAACATGGCTTGATTCTAATGAGAAGGAAGGAAAATAATTATCACACATTCCCGAATCTAATACCAGTTCAAAAAATAATGCAACTGTAGGCCTGTGCTCCAAACCAATATCCAGTCAATCAGTTCCCCATCTAAAATCTAAAATCTAAAATCTAAAATCTAAAATCTAAAATGGTAGAAGCCGAAGGCTTGACCGAAAGAGAGGATACTATAGTCCAGGACGCACGGGTAGTCAGAAACCTGTTTTTTCATAGCAATAGTTCGTTATAGCCCGCCGAAACGAGCAAAAACCGCGTTGCGAGGCGTCGTCCATGCGTCCAGGATTGTACTAGAAACCTGCTACCTGAGAATCTTGAGACTCTCACCAGTGCCAGGTCTAGTTATAAAAAACAACTAAACTGTCTGTGTGTAGTAGTCTAAATGATGGTACTGGATGCTTCTAGGCATCTGTAAACCCTCTCACAGCTAGTGGCTCAAGGATATACATACGGGTTTTGCAAGGTTCCCGGCTGACGGCGCTAAAAACTCTGCATTTTTGACGGGGAATGTAGTCCCCGTGTCGTGTTCCTCTTTGGACTAAAGTCACAAAGTTTCTATACTTCCCATATTTATTTATGAAAACCGTTCTGATTGTAGAGGACGATTTGGTTAATGCTCGGGTTTTTTCCAAAATTCTGACTAAGCGGGGGGGCTTAGCCGTGAAGCACACGGAAAATGTTGAAGAGGTGATGCAGATTGCTGCCAACGGCGAAGCTGATTTGATTTTAATGGATGTGTCTCTTTCGCGCAGCGTGTACCAGGGTAAATCTGTTGACGGGATTAAGATTACTCAACTGCTCAAAGCTGACCCGCAAACGGCTTCGCTGCCGATTATTTTGGTGACTGCTCACGCGATGGCTGGTGATAAAGAAACATTTCTGGATCAAAGCGGTGCCGACGGTTACATCTCTAAACCTGTGGTAGACCATCAAGAGTTTGTTAATCAAATCAAGGCTTTGCTGCCTGATTGAGTGAACCATATATGCAGAAGGAATAAGAAGGAAGAAGGAAAAAGGAAGAAGGAAGAAAGAATTGTTTGTTTAAACCAACAAACAATTAAAACTCTAGAATTACAAAGTTTGCTTAAACTCTGAATCTTCCTTCTTCCTTCTTCCTTTGGATGTCTCATCGCACAATGCTATGAGTTCGGACTGTTAATTAATGAGGAGAATTTGAGATTTTTCAAGTCATGAAATCGAAGTGTGCGGCGCCCGTGGAACCAAATTATCCTCGTGCCTCGCGCAACGCTGTTCACTCATTCATGCAATCTCAAAACACGAGATTAGTCTTCGTCCTCATCGAAGTCAAAACCGATATCATCATCATCGTCCACATCAGGTCCCAAGGCATCATCCTCAGTCTCAGCGACAAAATCGTCCTCATCCACCTCAACTTCCTCAAAATCCTCATCAGCCTCAAGATCAGACGGGCGTCCGATCTCAAAACCGCTCTCGATCGTATAAGCACGACGCGCCGATCGGTCATCAAGTACCACATCCTCTTGTAAATCGTGGATGTCGTCATCAAACACAGCACCATCAAAACCCGCATCCTGGACCCCAGCATCCTCATAGGCATTGAACCCAGTACCCGCAGGAATCAGGCGGCCGATAATCACATTTTCCTTCAGCCCCCGCAGCCAGTCAGACTTACCTTCGATCGCAGCCTCAGTCAACACCCGCGTCGTCTCCTGGAACGAAGCAGCGGAAATAAAGCTATCAGTATTCAGCGAAGCCTTAGTAATCCCCAGCAACACCGGAGTATAATCCGCCGGCGCTCCACCAGTAATTGACATCGCCTCATTCACCTGCTCAACCTGCCGCAATTCTACCAACTCGCCGGGGAGCATAGTAGTATCGCCACCATCTTCCATCCTGACTTTGTTGGTCATCTGGCGGACAATCACCTCGATGTGCTTATCAGAAATATCCACGCCCTGAGACTGATAAACCGACTGCACCTCATTCACCAAAAACGTCTGCACCTGTTGGAAACTCTCCAAGGCAGCCTCAAAAGTAGACTGTCGCTCCTTAAGTACGTGGAAGAACACCTCCAGAATTTCGTGAGGGTTAGCGGGCCCGTCGGTCAAAGCTTCGGCGACGCCGACGCGCTGTCCGTCGGAAACGATCGGGTTTTGACCGGGCAACAAAGGATACTCCTCAATCCGGCCATCATCCTCAATCACCGCAAGTTCCACAACATCGTCATCCGTAACCACGCGAGCCGTCCCCGGCCGCTTGGCTAAAATACAAGCTTCCTTCGGCTTCCGCCCTTCAAGAAGTTCCTCAATCCGTGGCAAACCTTGAATGATATCCCCAGTCTTGGCCCGCTCAAACACCAGAATCACTAAATTGTCACCCCGCTGCACCAAGTCGCCGTCGTCTACGTGCAGCACCGCACCGGCAGAAACCCGGTAAGGACGAGCCACCCTGAGCAAGAGTTTCGCCGGTTCTGTCTCAGACGCCGGTACAACCTTCACAACTTGGCCGGACTCTTCGAGAACAACCCCCGGAGCTATTTCGGTACCAGCCACCAGCAGTTGACCGGGACTCACATCCGGGGTACCCGCCACGCTTATCGAAATAGAATCCGCATCTCGCATCACCAACAGTCGGCGCACTGGTTCTAAGAGCCCCTCACGGATGCCTCGAACAATACCCGCTTCTTTGCAGAGAATCTCCGTGCGGGCGACTACTGCCCCAGGTGCGATCGACTGCCCATCCTCCACCAACAGCCGCGTGTGAGTGCTGCCCTGAGTGGGGTCAGCAGATACATCCCGCCGAATCACTAGCGATTCCAATATCACTAACTGCAAGCGGAAAGTCTTGGAAGCTCGATCGCCCCCATCGGCCAGGGCCATCGCCAACTCTTGCGACGCACTAACGTCTTCAGGCGAACTCCAAGCCGGGCCCGAACCGTCCGCCCCAAAAGCCATAGCATCATCCTCATCCGGCAGCAGCTCGATATCCGCCGCCAGTTGCGGAGCTCCCGAACCAATTTCCAAAATAAGCTGAGTCCGCAGCAGTTCCAATCCCTCGACAGACTTGACGCGCTCCCCATCCTTATAAGGAAGTCGCTGCACCGCTTTCAAAGAGATCGACTCATTCAGCGCCGTTTGAGAAGGCACTGGTGGCTTGTCAGGCACCGGAAACTCAACCACAGGCCGCAGCAGCAAAGCCGGGCCTTCGGGAGTTTCGATATACTCTGCATAGCCCAACTCTTCGGCAATCAAGCCAGGGAAAATCTCTTGACCTGCGTTGACGATTTGACCTTCCCCAAATGTTAGCGGCGGGCGGTCAACTACATGGAGTGTGCCCGGTTTGATCACAATTTCCCGGAGGATGTCATTTTTCTGAGTGATTTCCACTGCCCCGCTGGTTTGGCAGAAAATATCCTTAACGACTTCTGTACCGGCCTCTACGTACTGGCCATCTTCGACCAGCAGTAGAGAAATATCCTTATTCACCTCGTGGCACTCTTCTGGTATCCAGAGCAGAGTCCCCCCCTTCACGACTTCGTAGCCAAGTTTAGCTTTGCCGCGCTTGTGGACTTCCACCCCGCCGTACTTGACAATGCCCCCTGTAGCTGTGCGGTAGCTGTCGTCGAGCAGTTCGGCGACGACTTCCCCGTTAATCACTTTGCTCCCAGGAGCCGTCTTCAGGGAAAACCGCTGCTTAGAAGATGTTTCGATCGTGTAGTGGTCGCGGCCGCCTGCACTTTCAGCCCGCACGACTGCTTGGTCGAGCAGGACTTGGGCGGTGATAATTTCGATTTCTCTGGGGTCAGCGATGCGGACTACGCCACCGTGTTCGGAGACGAGTTTAGTTTCGGCAATCACGCTTTCGGCCGGGATGCGATCGCCATTTTTCACGGCTGGTTCCGCGCCGGGGGGCAAGTTGTAGACTTCTCCTGAGAGAATCCAAATCAGCCCGCCTTTGCTGGCTGTGCGGGTGGTGTTCCCTTGGCGGTCGGTTTTTTCTTCTGGCACCAAATCAGCAAATTTGGCTTCTCCGGCTAAGTCGGAGGCTACGTCTGTAGTGACTTTTTCCGTAGTTTTGCGGGCGGCGCGACCGACGATCGGCACTTCTGCTAAAACTTGACCGGGAATGGCGCGCTGTCCGTCTTTGACCATCAAAGTAGAACCCTGGACGATCGCCAATTCGATTTTCAGTTTTTGATTTTTGGCGCCGGATTTCCCTTCTTCAAATCCGTCGCCCTCAAATACAAGTTTGCCGTTGTTTTCTGCCACCAGTGCTTCTTCGCCGTGTCTGGTGCGGAAGGAGCGAGTACGCAGGTTCTTGAATTTGACTACGCCGGGGAAGGGGGCGCGTTCTTGTTTGGCGACTTCTCCGGTGAATACGCCACCGGTGTGGAAGGTACGCATGGTGAGCTGGGTTCCCGGTTCCCCGATCGACTGAGCTGCAATAATCCCGATCGCTTCTCCCATGTCCACCATTTTCAAGTGGGCGAGACTCCAGCCATAGCAGTGCTGGCAAACCGATCGGGTAGATTCGCAAGTCAGGGGCGATCGTAAATACACCTCTCCCACCCCAGAATTACCAATTTCCCCCGCCAACTCCTCGGTAATTGGCTGATTTCGGACGGCTTTTTCGCTGCCGTAAGCCACGATTTCCCCGGTTTTGGGGTGCACCACATCTCTGGCAAACACGCGCCCTAGCAGCCTGTCTTTGAGGGGAATCAGCACTGTTGCTCCGTCCGTCATCGGCCGCACTCGAATTCCCCGCTGGGTGCCGCAGTCCACTTCCCGCACAATTACGTCTTGGGACACATCCACTAAGCGACGTGTAAGATAGCCAGAGTCTGCCGTCCGCAACGCTGTATCTACCAAGCCTTTGCGAGCGCCGTAAGAAGAGATGATGTATTCGGTGACGGTGAGTCCTTCGCGGAAGTTGGTTTTAATTGGTAAGTCGATGATTTCGCCTTGGGGGTCAGCCATCAATCCGCGCATTCCCACTAGCTGCCGCACTTGAGAAATGTTTCCCCGCGCCCCGGAGAATGCCATCATGTAGACCGAGTTTAGGGGGTCTGTGGCTCGGAAGTTTTTGACTACTTCGTCTTTGAGGTCTTCTGATGTGCTGTTCCAGGTATCGATTACTTTTTGAAAGCGTTCGACTTCGGTGATTTCGCCTCTGGTGTATTTTTGTTCGGTGATGCGGATTTCTTCTTCGGCTGCATCTAGGAGCGATCTTTTTGACGGGGGCACTTGCAAATCGTCTACGCTAATCGAAACTCCCGCTCGTGTCGCAAAGCGGAAACCCAAGTCTTTGAGTTTATCGGCCATTTGCGCTGTACGGGCCGTTCCGTAGTGCATGAATGACCAAGAAATTAATTTTTTGAGCTGACCTTTGTCAACAACTCGATTGCGAAAAACAATTTCGTTATTTTCTGTCATTTTTCTGAGGTAATGGTAATTGGTAATTGGTAACTTTTACTGCCGTTCGACTTCGGTTCCCCTGAGCGAAACCCAAGGGTTCAGGAACCGCGTAGCCGAAGTATTGGTAATTGGTAATTGGTAATTGGTAATTGGTAAGTAGATCGGTGGGAAAAAACACCAAGCATTTTGTAGGGGTGGGTTTAGCGTATAAGGAAGAGAGCTAAGCTAGGAGATGAATGCACTCACCTGCTCTTCCCATAAGAAAGTTTATTTTCACATACCTACTTAATTGGTAATTGGTAACTTTTACTGCCCTTCGACTTCGATCATGAACCGCGTAGCCGAAGTATGGGTAAGTAGTAATGGGTAATTTTTCCGGCTTCAATCACTATTATTTGTTAGCGATTCTTGGTCAGTTACTACCCATTACCTGTTACCTGTTACCTCTTACCTCTTACCCCTTACCGATTTCTAATTGTTAATTACCGATTCGATGGTTTGGTGATAGATAATCCTGCCCGGAGTAGTGCGAATGAATTGATTAATCACCTTGCCCTCTCCGTCTTCCCGAACCCGGCGGAACTTGTATTCTTTCGTCACTATACCGTCGGTAGAGCGTTCCACCTTCAGCGGTTCTCCTTCGGGTTCTGTATTTTCTATGGCGCCTTGAAACCTCACCCACACGTATGAGTGCAAGTCAACGACTCCTTGTTCGTAAGCTACAACCGCGTCGGTGAGGTTGGAGAAATAGTGACCGGCTCCTTTTTGAGCGTCAGGATTTTCGGCTGTCAAGTAATAGCAACCGAGCACCATATCTTGAGAAGGAGTAACGATCGGTCTTCCGGTTGCCGGCGACATAATGTTGTTAGAAGCCAGCATCAGCAAGCGTGCTTCCGCCTGAGATTCCAGAGACAAAGGCACGTGCACGGCCATTTGGTCGCCGTCAAAGTCAGCGTTAAAAGCCGGACAGACTAGCGGGTGAAGCTGAATTGCCCTCCCGTCAACCAAAATCGGCTCAAAGGCTTGAATCCCCAAACGGTGAAGCGTCGGCGCCCGGTTTAGCATTACCGGGTGTCCTTCAATCACCTCCTGAAGCACGTCCCAAACGCTGGGATCGTTGCGCTGGATCAGTTTTTTGGCAGCTTTGATGTTGTTGACCAATCCTTGGCGGATCAGGCGGTGGATGACGAAAGGCTGGAAAAGTTCGATCGCCATTTCCCTTGGCAAACCGCACTGATGAATTTTCAGTTTCGGCCCCACCACAATCACCGAACGCCCGGAGTAGTCAACCCGTTTCCCCAGCAAGTTTTGCCGGAAGCGACCTTGTTTCCCTTCAATGATGTCCGACAGCGACTTCAGCGGGCGGTTGTTTGCCCCCACCACTGTCCGGCCCCGGCGACCGTTGTCAATCAGCGCATCCACAGCTTCTTGCAGCATCCGCTTTTCGTTGCGGATGATAATCTCCGGCGCCAGAATTTCTTGCAGTCTCGCCAAGCGGTTATTGCGGTTGATGACTCTCCGATAGAGGTCGTTGAGGTCGCTCGTTGCAAAACGCCCGCCGTCTAACTGCACCATCGGCCGCAAGTCGGGGGGAATCACCGGAATCACATTGAGTACCATCCAATCTGGTTGAGAACCCGTAGCAATGAAGTTGTCAATTACCCGCAAGCGTTTAATTAACTTTGCCCGTTTTTGACCTTTGGCATTAGCAATATCTTCCCGCAACTTTTCCGCTTCACTTTCTAGCGGAATGTTTTGCAGCAAAACTTGCAAAGCTTCAGCACCTATACCTACTTCTACACCTGTGAGTGTGGAATCTTCGCTGTAAAGTTCGTCTTCTATTTCCAGCCAAGCATCTTCCGTGAGCAATTGCTTGTATTGCAGCTTCTCTGCATTACCTGCATTGAGGACAACGTAGGCATTAAAATAGACGATTTGTTCGACATCTCGCAGCGGCATATCTAACAGAATAGCCATGTAACTCGGGATGCCTTTGAGATACCAAACGTGAGCTACTGGAGCTGCTAATTTGATAAATCCCATCCGGTGACGGCGGACGCGAGATTCAGTAACTTCTACACCGCATCTTTCGCAAACAATGCCTCTATGGCGAACTCGTTTGTACTTCCCACAATGACATTCCCAATCTTTTGCAGGACCAAAAATGCGCTCGCAAAACAAGCCATCCATTTCAGGTTTCAAAGTCCTATAATTTATTGTTTCGGGCTTGGTCACTTCTCCAGTTATCTGACCGTTGGGTAAAGTCCTCTCTCCCCATTGTCGAATTCTTTCTGGTGAAGCTAACCCGATCTTGACGTAATCAAAGCGTTGTTCTATTTTAGCCATTCTTGACTCCAATTGATAATTTGCAGTAGATTATTTGTGGTGGTTTATCTTTTTTCTGTGCTTTTTTTACGGCTTAAATCAATCTTATACTCCTTTATATGTGATATTGTTTTTAATATCATAGATGACACTTGAGGATACTCTTAAGTCATCAGCTATTTTAGAGATTGATTCTCTATCTCTAATCCTTTTTCGTACCTCAAGAGCTTGCTCGAAAGTCAATTTCCGATCGAGATATCCACCCATGCGAGGAACTGGAATCTCTTGGCCTTCTTCCTTCCAAGTGACGTGATACCTAATATCATGTATGGTTTTGCGACCCACACCATATTCCTGAGCTACATCCTTCACTCTCTCTCCTGCAGCTAGTTTTTGCCGAATTTCTCGCACCTTTTCCCAGTCTAATTTTGCCTTGGAAAGGGGATGACTTTTGCCTTGAGTGCGTCCTTTCTTAGAAGCATCTAATGAATTTTGAGTGCGAGTACCACCCCAAAGGTGTTTTGGATTAATACAACTGGGATTGTCGCAGGTATGACAAGCATCTATCGAAGTCGGAATTTCACATCCTAATTTCTCAGCTAAAACAGCACGAGTAACTGATTTCGATTTCCCATTTTTCCAGTATCTGCCATAGCCTTGACCGTCCTTTGAGCCTTGAAAAATGATGCAGCCGTTGTCTTGAATTTCTCCTAAAAAACCGGGCGAAACTGTAGTGAAGTTATCGGGAATATTTGTCTGAAGTATCTTAGTAATAGTTTCATGTTGTACTCCATACTCTTTTGCTAGGTGGTTTTTGACTGTTCCAGATAAATATTTAGTCTGAATTTCCCGGAGTTGTTCGATCGACAATATGCCAATACCCGGAATACTTTTCCGTCTGGGAGTTTTGCGATCACGCCCAATCATCTGCCCGGTATTTTCAGCCGCAGTTCCCGCTACGAGATGTGCTGGGTTGATGCAGCTTCGATTGTCGCAGGTGTGGCAAGCAAAATAACCGGAACCAAGGAATCCTGCTATTTTTGATTCGAGGACTAATCGGTGGACTAATACCGTTTTGCCATTGAGCCACTTGCGCCCGTAACCGTTGCCAAACTTGCCCCCTTGCCAGTTAATACAGCCAGTCTTCTGGTCCAATTCTCCTTCTATTCCTGGGACAACTGTTACAATTGTCACGTCAGCGTCTCTCCTCTTAAGAGCGTTGATTCGCCTCAGCAGTGGTACAAACACTGTTGAGGCGTTTTTGTTTAAGATTGTCGATTAAAGATTTTAGATTGAATGCTGTCAAAAAAGCTTTAATCTAAAATCTTTAATGCCTAATCCTCGTCAAGTTCGTCACGAGAAAGCGATTCGTAAGTAGGCCGGGAGGGCGATCGTTTGCCCCCAGCATCCGCCATCAAATCCACCTCAACGTGCTCGCTGCCCTCGTCGGATGTATTCACCTTGTGCACGGCAATATCCAAGCACAAAGACTGCAACTCCCGCATCAGCACCTTGAAAGATTCCGGCGTACCGGGGCGCGGAATAGCTTTGCCTTTGACGATCGCATTCAGCGCTTCATTCCGCCCCTGCATATCGTCCGACTTCACAGTCAGCAACTCTTGCAAAGTATAAGCTGCGCCGAACGCTTCCAGAGCCCACACTTCCATTTCTCCGAACCGCTGACCCCCCTGCTGCGCTTTGCCGCCCAAAGGCTGCTGCGTTACCAGCGAGTAAGGGCCTGTGCTACGGGCGTGGATCTTATCGTCTACCAAGTGAACCAGCTTCAGCATATAAGCGATGCCGACTGTGATGGGGCGATCGAACGGTTCCCCAGTTCGACCATCGTAGACAATAGTCTTGCCGGGGTGCTTTTCGTTAAACACCCAAGGCTTGCCGGTTTTTTCGCGTGCCTCCTGTAGCTTGCCGTGTACGGTTTCCCGCGACTTTTCAGCCCCGTGCATTTCATCAAAAGGCACCATTTTGAACCGCATCGACAGATTTTCGCCCGCCCATCCCAGCAAGCACTCAAAAATCTGACCCACGTTCATCCGCGACGGTACGCCCAAGGGATTGAGTACTATGTCAACCGGAGTCCCGTCGGGCAAATAAGGCATATCCTCCATCGGCAGAATCCGGGACACAATCCCCTTATTCCCGTGGCGGCCGGCCATTTTGTCGCCGACTTGAATCTTCCGCTTTTGAGCAACGTAGACGCGGACGACCATATTGGCGCCCGGGGGCAGTTCGTCGCCCTGTTCGCGGGTAAACACCCGCACGTCCACCACCCGGCCTTTTTCGCCGTTAGGGACGCGGAGGGAATTGTCGCGCACGTCGCGGGCTTTTTCGCCGAAGATTGCCCTCAGCAGTTTTTCTTCCGGCGGTTGGTCGGATTCGCCTTTGGGGGTGACTTTGCCCACTAGGATGTCGCTGGCTTCTACCCAAGCACCTTTGCGGATAATCCCCTGTTCGTCTAGCTGGCGCAGCGCGTCTTCGCCGACGTTAGGAATTTCGCGGGTGATTTCTTCGGGGCCGAGTTTGGTTTGGCGGGCTTCGATTTCATATTTTTCAATGTGGATCGAAGTGTAGACATCTTCGTACACCAAACGCTCGCTAATTAGCATCGCGTCTTCGTAGTTGTAGCCTTCCCAAGGCATATAAGCTACGAGGATGTTGTGACCCAGAGCGAGTTCTGCCCCTTCGGTGGAGGAACCGTCGGCGAGCACTTGACCTGCTACGACTCGATCGCCCTCATAAATCAGCGGACGCTGGTTTAAACAAGTATCCTGGTTAGAACGCTGATATTTTTGCAGTTCGTGTTCGATGCAGCCAGCATATTTTTGCTTCCAAACCGAGGGCTGTTTGACTTTGAGATCGTCGTATTCCCGAATCAGGAAATGTTCTTCGCTGGAATTAGATTCGGCATCGTCCGCCAGGGGTTTGACAATAATCCGGGTAGCGTCGATGTAAATCACCTCGCCGTTAATCCGGGAAACTACAACCATCCCGGAATCTCGCGCCGCCTGAGCTTCCAAGCCCGTACCGACTAGGGGCCGTTCTGGTTTCAGTAGCGGCACAGCTTGCCGCTGCATATTCGAGCCCATCAGAGCTCGGTTGGCGTCGTCGTGTTCCAAGAACGGAATCAGCGATGTCGCGACGGAGACGATTTGCACAGGCGAAATCGCCATGTAGTCCACCTGCATTGGAGTGGTGGTAGTAAATTCTTGGCGGTAGCGGACGGCTACGGTTTCGCCCAAGAGGTTGTTGTTTTCGTCAAGGCTGATGTCTCCGGGGGCGACGCGCAAATCGTCTTCTTCGTCGGCTGTCATGTAAACAGGAGCTTTGTCGCGCAGCACCCGTCCTTTTTCTACTGGATAAAAAGGAGTTTCGATGAAGCCGTAGGGGTTGACGCGGGCGTGGGTTGCCAAGGAACCGATCAGACCGGCGTTGGGGCCTTCTGGTGTTTCGATCGGGCAAATCCGGCCGTAGTGGGAGGGGTGAATGTCCCGTACTGCAAACCCGGCGCGTTCCCGAGTCAGACCTCCTGGGCCCAAGGCGGAAAGCCGACGTTTGTGAGTCAGTTCTGCCAGAGGGTTGGTTTGATCCATGAACTGCGATAGCTGGGAGGAACCGAAGAATTCCTTGATTGCTGCTACCAGCGGTTTGGGGTTGACCAGAGAAGCGGGGCTGAGGGAGTCGGCATCCGAGACGGTCATTCTTTCGCGGATGATCCGTTCTAAGCGGTTGAGGCCGACTCGGACTTGGTTTTGCAGCAGTTCTCCGACACTGCGGACGCGACGGTTGCCTAAGTGGTCGATGTCGTCGGTGGACCCGATGTCGAATTCGAGGTTAATTAAGTAGTCGATCGCCGTCAAGATATCTTGCGATGTCAGCACCCGCATGGTATCGGGGACTGTCAAGCGCAATTTTTTGTTGAGTTTGTAGCGGCCGACTCGGCCCAAATCGTAGCGTTTGGGGTCGAAAAAGCGCGAGTTAAGGAGCTGTTCGCCGCCCGCTACGGTGGGGGGTTCACCTGGACGGAGTTTGCGGTAGAGCTCCATCAAGGCTTCTTCTTCGCCGAATTGTCCTTCTTTCTCGATCGTCTTTTGGAAGTATTCCGGGTGGCGGAGTGAGTCGTAGATTTCGCCGTCTGTGAGTCCGAGGGCTTTGAGCAGTACCTGAGCCGATAGTTTGCGGGTTTTGTCGATTCTGACCCAGACTAAATCGTTTTTGTCTGTTTCAAATTTCAGCCAAGCGCCGCGGTTGGGTATCAGACTGGCGTTGTAGGAACGGCGACCGTTTTTGTCGGTTTCTGATTTGTAGTAGACGCCGGGGGAACGCACGATTTGGTTGACAATTACCCGTTCTGCGCCGTTGATGATGAATGTGCCACGCTCGGTCATCAAGGGCAAGTCGCCGATGAAGACTTCTTGTTCTTTGATTTCCCCTGTTTCTTTGTTAATCAGGCGGGTGGGGACGTACATTTGCACCGAGTAGGTGCTGTCCCTGCGCTTGGCTTCGTCCACATCATATTTGGGGCGCTTGAGTTTGAAGTCTTTGCCCATGAAGTGGAGTTCCAGCTTACCCGTGTAGTCTGTAATCGGGGAGAAGCTGTCGAGTTCTTCGATCAGCCCGGCTTCTAGGAACCAGCGAAAACTTGCCCGCTGGATTTCGATCAAATCGGGCAAGGTGAAGGCGAATTCTGTGTAATCTTTAGTGGTCATGGGGGTCCTTTTTCCGCAGTGGCTCTAGCTTTTTACATGGCGCCAAGGCTGGGCTTTTTTACCTTGTTGCGTTTTTTTGATGGATTGTGTGAGAGAATTTATATGATGTTTTGGATCGCCTGCCAACTGCTGCAACGGTTATTTGTGCTGGTGGCTCGCAGTATTTTTGTGCGGATTTTAGTTTCGATCGAGATGCTTTTAGCTCTGATCTCGTGGTATCCTAGGGTAAATTCCCTACACTTTTGACTCCTAAAATTGACTTGACAGCTATTGCCAAATTGCTGAGGTTCCAAGTTTCTTCTGATGTGTAAGTTTGAGGTATTGCGTGAAGTTGTGACCGATCCCGAAGGTTAGCGTACTCGCGTTGTGTTGGCCGGAACCGGGCGACATCGCAGTCGCGGATACTAAGCCAACGCCCGATCGGTCGGTTCTTTTTATTATAGGACGCAAATCCGATCGCAACAGGCAACGCCAAAAGAATCTCCAATAAAGGATGAATCCGGTTTTTCTGGCAGGATAGAAATGGGATTGTCCTGAGCGCTGGCGCCTAAATCGATCTGTTTTCCTCGTTTCTCTGTTCTGCTATAACTAAACTGAAAAGCCGAATAGCTGACAGGCATTTTCGGTTGTCTGCTGGGACAAAGTTAAGAGAGAAACTCCTCTCAATTTAGCAACTTGCTCGGCTACGTAGTAGACATAGGCTGGTTCGTTGCGTTTTCCCCGCTGGGGTACGGGGGCGAGAAAAGGGCAATCTGTCTCGACTAGGATGCGATCGCTATTTACCATACAAGCTGATTCTTGTATTTGCAAGGCTTTTTTAAAGGTGACTGTTCCGCTAAAACTAATGTAGAAACCTAGGTCTAAAAACCACTGGGTTTCTTCGGGTGTGCCTCCCCAGCAGTGCATGACCCCGCGCACTGGCCCGCGTGTTTGCCAAAAGTTCCTCAGCATTTCGGCCATTGGGGCGGCGGCGTCGCGACAGTGGATAATGACTGGTTTGTCAAGTTCCTGGGCGATTGAAAGCTGTGCCTCAAACACTTTAAACTGGTGTTCTCGATCGTCAGCTTTATAAAAGTCCAGTCCGGTTTCGCCGATCGCCACTACCCTAGAGTCCGAACTTGCTAATTCCCTAATCTGGCTCGCAGTCTCGTCTTTCCACTTGTCCGCATCTAGGGGGTGGAGTCCAACCGCAAAGGACACTTCTGCAAACTGGTTGGCGATTGCTTGAATGCCGGCAAACTCTTCTGGCTCTACACAAGAATGAACCAGCCGAACTACACCAGCTTCGCGCCAGCGTTCTCGAATGGCTTCTAACTCAGATTTGTAGATTTCAAAGTTGATATGAACGTGAGTGTCGATGAGCTGCATGGGGGAAGCAGATTAGAGGTGATACGGGAGAGTCTTGGTGGGATAGGGCGAGGGGGGAGTGAGAGAGTCTGGGAGTGGGAGTGGGAGTGGGAGTGGGAAAAATCTTCCGTCTTCTTTCTTCCTTCTTCCTGCTTCACGCTGGACTTCTTCACGCTTGACTTCTTCCCTCAACATCCATCCCTTCAATCTTGTACACTGCTTCGTTGCCGAACTTTCTGCTTCCTTAAGATGCTACCGATACTTCGTGCGGCTTGAGGGTTCTTGCCAAGCGGGACTTTTTGCGAGCGCCGTTGTTGCGGTGGAGTACACCTTTTTTGACAGCTTTGTCAATTTTGCTGTAGGCCTCAGACATTCGCTGCTGGACTTCTTGCATTAATTCCGGACTCGGAGCTGCGGCGTACTTGTCTACGGCAGCGAAATATTTCTTCATCAAAGTTTTGACCGCTGACTTGTAAGATTTGTTGTACAAGCGGTTACGTTCGGCGATTTTGACTCGTTTGACGGCGGACTTAATATTTGCCATAGTTCAGTTGCTGGAAGTAGGTATTCATTGATACACCCTAGTCTCAAGACAGTCTCAAGACACGGGGATTTTGAAGGACAACCTTTTCGGGATCGATCCGCAAAAAGCTTGATTTTTAATGGCGGAGTGAGACAGCCACTTTCCATGCGCTCAGATAGAGCTGAGTCTGTGGCTACTTTTTGGCGACGCCCGCGCAATAATTTTTTATTGACTCATTTAACTGCCTGTTTTTTACCCCTGACAATACCCACAGGTATGACACGGGTGTTACGGAGGCGTTTTGCGGTGTTTCCACCGTCACGAGTTAAAGTCACGGTTTCTTGCGCGCAATTTTCAAGTATACAATAATTTGGCGTTTTTTTATAAAAAAATTATCAGGTGTTGGAAAAACTAATATAGCACCTATTTTGCTTAAAATCCAATTCTCTGAAAAATCCAAGTTAAGCTATAACAAAGAATACGGGTTATTTGGGCTTCGGCAAGAAGCACTTACCGAAGGTAGAAGGTAAAAAGCTGAAGGTAGAAGGTAGAAGGTAGAAGACAGCCGGATCTGAAGGTAGAAGCTAGAAGGCAGAATCAAAATTCTCCCGCTCGAACACTCTCCCTCTCGGATATTATCGGGGTCGGACACTCTCCCCCTCTGCGTTCCCACCCTCTCCCTCCGCACCTGGTTCTCTGGCGGGCAATTCAAGAGAGTTGGTTGTGACTTGTCCTCAGTGTTGCAAAATCTTCGATAGAGATTTAAACGCTGCACTGAAGCCTTGGAAAATACCGCGACTCTCGCGGTCTAAGCTTGTGGACTGGTGGTGGCCTACTTCTCTAGGAGATCCCCACAAAAATCCCCAATTGTCAAGCAAATGTTAGTGAAGTTATAGACGGCATTCCTAATCTCCATGCTGCGAATCATTACTCAGTGGGTTGAGGCACAAGCTGAACTGCGACGGATCTGCGATCGCACCCATGACGAACTTGTCGTTCACAAAGAAGCCACCGTGCGGGAGGTGCTGCAAGCTGTAAGGCGCAGAGGCGATCAGGCTGTGCTGCACTACACTGCTGAATTTGACCGCATGACCCTAAATGTGGAAGATTTACGGGTGAGTGGCGCCGAATTGGATGCTGCTTATCAGCAGGTGTCGAAAGAATTATTAAATGCCATCCGGCTGGCTTGCAAACAGGTAGAAGCGTTTCACCGACAGCGCGTACCCAAGTCTTGGGTGCAGTTTGGCGATGACGAGATTGTTTTGGGCAAGCGCTACACGCCGGTCGATCGAGCGGGAATCTACATTCCTGGCGGTCAGGCGTCCTATCCAAGCTCGGTGATCATGAATGCGGTTCCTGCGAAGGTCGCCAAGGTGCCGAGACTGGTGATGTGTACTCCCCCCGGACAAGAGAAGAAAATGAATCCTGCGGTGCTGGTAGCGGCTCAGGAAGCGGGAGTTGATGAGATTTATCGGGTAGGCGGGGCGCAGGCGATCGCGGCTTTAGCCTACGGTACGGAAACTATTCCGAAGGTGGATTTAATTACTGGGCCGGGGAATATTTATGTCACCCTGGCTAAAAAACTGGTTTACGGGACTGTGGGGATCGATTCTCTGGCTGGCCCGTCGGAAGTGTTGATTATTGCGGATGGTTCGGCGAATCCTGTACACGTGGCTGCGGATATGTTGGCTCAAGCTGAGCACGATTCAATGGCGTCGGCAATTTTGCTGACGGCGGATTCTGTGCTAGCTAGGAAGGTGGTGGCTGAGGTAGACAGACAGTTGGCAAATCACCCGCGCCGAACTTTAACAGAAAAGGCGATCGTCAACTATGGTTTAGTCGTGGTAGTTGACTCGCTCAAAGCGGCGGCGGAACTCTCTAACGAGTTTGCGCCCGAACACTTGGAATTGCAAGTTGCAGATCCTTGGGCTTTGCTCGACCAAATTCGCCACGCTGGGGCGATTTTCTTGGGCTGCTCGACGCCGGAAGCTGTAGGTGATTATTTGGCTGGCCCGAATCACACTTTGCCGACTTCTGGGGCTCCGCGCTATGCGTCGCCGCTGGGTGTCGAGACTTTTATGAAGCATTCGAGTTTGATTCAATATTCGCCTGCTGCACTTAAGAAGGTGGGTAGGGCGATTAATGTGTTAGCCGAAGCTGAAGGGCTTCCTTCTCACGCTGATTCGGTGCGGCTGCGGACTGAAAATGAGGGAAAGGGTGAGTTTTAGATGGTAGATTTGAGATTGGCGATCGAGATTTAAGTAGATGATCGGCAAAATACATAGGTAGTCAAAAGTCAGTGAAATGCAGTGAAAGGAAGCAATTCTTTTGCGATTATGGTAGGTTTACATTCTGTGACAAGCGGCCCAGTTTATTTGCACCTACTTACTTACGCACTGCGGGCTTAAGAAACCCGGTTTCTTCAAGAGTCTTGCTTAAATGACGCAATTATGTTAAGAAACCGGGTTTATGGGTAGGTAATAATGATGTTGGTGGGAAGCGCAAAATTGTGGACAGTAGGCGACAATCAACGAAAAATTTAAAGGTGCATGATATTGAATACTGTTTTGGTAGCGATCGACAATTCAGAGTTAGCGACTCAGGTATTGCAAGTTGTAGGACAATTTCAGCTAGAACCGACGGCAAAGGTGATTCTAGTTCATGTTGTCAGTTCTGGTACGTCGGATTTTGACGCGGTTGTCGATCGACCTCACGCTCAGGGAGACGAGATTGCTTACCGAGAGGTGGAAAAGTTACTGCAATCTTATCAGGAAAAGTTGCCTTGCCAGAGCGAATTGGAGATTGTTTCGGGGGAGCCAGCGGCGGAAATTTTGCGTTTGGCTCATATTTATAATGCCGATTTAATTGCGATCGGCTGTCGGGGTTTAACTGGTTTAAAGCGGATTTTGGAGGGTTCGGTGAGTGCTGAGGTAGTGGCTGAGGCTCCTTGTTCGGTGTTGGTGGTGCGGGCGAAGTAAGTAAGGGCGGTAAATGAAAGAGTCGATCGCATTTACCTAAGCCAACATACTTATTCCACTAATATATTACGAGATCGAATTGTGGCGATATATCTAGTTCTATATTGATGAATGTTTTGGAGTCGCCCAGTTGGCGATCGCTGATTGAGACAAAAGTGGGTAAGCATTTGTTTAGGTTGCAGCCTGTGATTCGGAAATATGTAATTAATCGGTTTTGTCAAAAATCGAGCTGATTATTTATAGCACTTCTCAGTAATATGAGATTTGCTTACAAATTACCATTAATTCATTGATCTTACTTTCCTGAAAGTAAGGTTGATTCTTGGTTCAGTAACTTTGGCTGATTTCGGGATTTGGTGTTGCCAAAAATGCTGGGTTACTCCTTTCATCAGCAGGAAGCTTCCAGGAGTTAATTGAATTTCTAATTTCATTTCTTTTTGGTATTTGTGCCTGAGCATAAAACGACGAGTAGCCCCAAAACTTACAGAAGCGATCGCTGGGTTTTCACCAAGTTCTGATTCATCATCACTGTGCCAAGCTACACTATCTTTGCCGTCGCGATATAGATTAAGCAACACGCTGTTAAACAATGTACCTGCTATTGCTTCTATTTTAGATTTGATTGTTATGAGTGTAGGTGTCCATAGATTAGGCTCCATTTTTATTTGGGAGTAAGTGTAAGATTTACCTGCATCTCCGTACCATGCGCTAAGTCGCGGTATAGCGACTTGCTTGCCAAAAAGCAGGGCCACCTCTTGCTTCCAATTAATAGTGCTGTACAATTCCGCAAATATCTGGTTACTCTCATGGTTATTGAAGAAGTCGGGGTACATGATTATTTCGGCATCAGGCAGAGATAATTGCTGACCATGCTTCTGGCTTTCTGCTTTTGGCTCTTCCCACAATGAAAGTTGAGTGTACATAAATCTGCTCGATGATTACTTTTTAGTGAAATTTATAAATATACAGTTGTTGACACAAGCACTGCCCAGCTTTACCATTAATCATGTAAAGCTAATTTTAGCATTTTAACAAGACAAGGATAATTAGTTTTTGTAACATACATAAGTTTTTATGTGTTAACAAACCTAATCCTGAATCGTGATTTAAGATTTGGTTGGTGTCAATTAGTTATGTACTATGAATTGCTTTCAAATAATTAAATCTGTTCTTGATGAAGTTTATGTCCAAATTCCAGGAGATGAAGCTAAAAAGGATGAGGTAATTAATCACGCACTAGAATACCTGCGAGAAGAATATTCTCACCTATCGCAGGAATGTAACATAGATTATAGCGATCCGAGGTTGAGGGGGTTGTCACCCCGTCAAAGGAAAATGATCTCCCCGTCGAACAATTTAGCGATCGAGCTTTGGACTTTTATGATTAATCTAAATTGTGTAGCCTGTCATTGATTTTTGTGCGATTTCTTAAAGTAGACTGACAGCGTTCCCAATAAATTTTAGCCACGGCATCGCCCTGATTCTGACGCCAACACTCGGCAAACAGCCGCGCCGCTTCAGCTAACTTCCCTTCCAAGTAATTTGCCCTCGCTTTTGCAAACAATTGCAGCGTAGCTAACTTGCCCTCTTTAATTTCTAGCGGATCGCAATCAAATACCTCATAAACCGTCACCGCTTCAGATTTTCCCTTAACCTTTACCGTATCGAGGGTGCGGATGGCGTACTGGGATAGATTTTCTAAACGCGAGTAAGTTTCCTGGGTGATTAACAGCGACACCCCATAATTTTTGGTCAAACTTTCCACGCGAGAAGCTAAATTCACCGCATCGGAAATTACTGTGCCCTCCATGCGATTTTGACCGCCCACCGTTCCCAGCATCAAAGAACCCGTATTAATTCCAATCCCTATTTGAATCGGCCCATAGCCAGAATTAGCGCGGTGTAGATTATATTCAACGAGGCTCTGCAGCATAGCAATTCCCGCTTTCACCGCATGATCCGCCTCGCCGCTAAACAGCGCCATAATAGCATCGCCAATATATTTATCAATAAACCCGTTGTTTTCATTAATAACTGGTTCCATGCGAGAAAGATAGGAATTGATAAATCTGAAATTGTCCTCCGGCGTCATGCTTTCCGAGAGCGTGGTAAAATCGCGAATGTCGGAAAACAACACCGACATTTCTAACTGCACTTGGTCGCCCAATTCAACATCAATAATGCTTGATTTATCTAAAAACTGGAGGAACTGATTGGGAACGAAGCGCTCGTAAGCTTGGTTGAGTAGAAACAGTTCAGCGGTAAATCTGATTCGCTCTGTTTCGGCTTTTTTACGATCCGTGATATCTTGAAAGGCTACAATTGCATAAGCAATGTTGTCCTTTTCATCATAGATGGGAGTACCCCAACCCTCGATCGGAATAATCTTGTTGCCTTGGTGGATTTCCATATCCTCAGCGGTGGCACTTTCGCCCTTCAACGCCCGCACAATCGGCAAGTCAGCAAAGGGATATTCCTGCTCCGTTCCAGCTTTATAGACTTGATAAATCTCTGGTATTTGCTCGCTGGCGACTTGAGAAATAACTCCTTTACCTAATAATTGAATAGCAGCGCGATTACTATAGTAAGGTTTGCCAGAAGCATCCAGCACTGACACCCCGACTGGAATTGCTTCTAAAAATTGAGTGAGCCTGTTCTCACTTTCGCGGACTTCTGTATAAAGCTTAGAATTTTGGATCGAGATCGCCGCCTGTCCAGATAACACTTTTAATAGTTCCACTCTTTCTGGCGTAAAAGCTCCGGCTGTCAGGTTGTTTTCTAGGTAAACAATACTGACGATTTGAGATTGATTAATCAGTGGCACACATAAAACTGATTTGGGCTGATGCTTTTGAATGTAGCGGTCGTTGGTAAATTGTCCCTCTCGGACAGCATCATCTAGTACCACGCTTTCTTGAGTGCGAGCCACATAATTGACAATTGCGGAGGAAAGTTCCTGACAATTTTCCACTGAGATTGACTGCAACACGGTAACTTTTTCAGAATTTATTGTCCCTTCAGCTTCAATTAACAGTTTTCCCTGAGTTGACAAAATCAGATATCCTCTTTGCGCCCCTGCATTTTCCATCAAAATTTTCATCAAGCTAGACATTAACTTATCCAGCAATATTTCCCCAGACATCGCCTGAGAAGCTTTCATTACTGTGGTGATATCTAAGTTATTACCCGAACCAGTGGTGGTCACTGTTGCGGTAGTTTTAGTGTTTTTATTTCCCGGTTGAATTGGTTTCAATAACTGAGGATATCGCGTTTCTAAATCTGTTACCTTAGCAGTGGCTCCCCATTGGACATAACAATAATATGCATCAATCATGTAGAGTTGGGCAAAATTTTCTTTACCCCATTCTATGTAAAATTTGGCTGCGAGTTCGTTGGCAAGGGCTTCTTCGTTGAGGAATTGATTTTCTTTAGCTCCAGCAATGGCGCGATCGTACATTTCAATCGCCTCGGCTTTATTGCCCAAAACTCGACACCGTTCTGCCTCAACCAAATACCATTTATGTAGATGATTCATGGGAGCATTTTGTGTCCATTGATGCAGATTAGTTTGATAAATTTCCACTTGGACGAGAATTTCAGTTTGTTCAATTTCTGGCTGTGTGGAGAACAGTGCCAGGTGTGTCAGTGCTGCATAAAAATGAAAAATAGGAGTAAAAACCATTCCCGATACTGCCATCAAATACTGCTTGGCTTGAGCAATGTGGTTTAGGGCAGCAGGGTAATTGCCAAAAACGTAGGCCAGTAGCAGTTTATAGATGTAGGCTATAGCGATACCATTGAGGTCATTGTCCTGATAATGCTTAGGAAGCATACTCGTTTCATCGTAGGCAGTTCCAATTAAGCAGTTCGGCCGACTTATCGTTTCCCTTAAGTTCTGCATCATCTGCCGCGTCATATCCAAATAAGTCTGGGCAGAACATTGCTTTACCTGCGCCATGACAGCGCTGTAACCTGCTATTTCTGGTTCCCAATTGTCTAGTTCTACCCCACCGAAAAAGTTGGCATAAAAGTATAGACTTATGTTGTAGCCAGCGTGTAGAAAATCACCAGTTTCCATGCCAGCCGTAAAGCCATCTTTTAGCGTAGGTATCGTTGCCCTCAAAGATTCTTGGAAATGCTGAATAAAGCCCCCAAACATAACTAAAATGGTGGACTTGAATTCCCGCATATTAAAGTGTTCGAGCAATGAGAGCGCTAATTTGCCAAAGGCATGACCAGTTTCTACTTCTCCCAAAAAAGCACACAACACCATACCGTGAATTGCATATCCCACGCTTGATGCGGGTGCATTCCCAAACTGGAGCGATAAACTTACCATCGTGGAGCTAAGTAGGGGCATCGAACTCGGCATTCCTATAAAGATGGAAGCATATAACGTTCCTAATAATGGCATGGCAGCCTGAGCCTTGGCATCAGTTATCACAGGCAAGTCAACCAGTTTTTCCACCCTTCTTCCCTGGAGTTGACTGGCAACGGTTTGTAGCGCCTTGCCAATCTTGGCTTCGTCAGGTTCGGTAGGGAGTTCAACCCCCAGTTGCAAGAGTGCATCTGTGCCCACTGCGATCGCTTCTAATACCTTATTCTGGGCTGTCTGGGCGGCGATTGAAATTTCGTAAATTTTAACTTTGTCTAAAATTGTTTGGGCTTGTTCCAAAACCTGTGCTGCCATCTGTTCCATGCCATCAAAGTCAGCATTCACATAGGCGGCTTCGGTAGCAGCAATATAGAGATTCAGGGTCAACTCATACTGACTTTGCCAGCAGTTGGCCCTCAGTAGCTCAATCCCTGTTTGCAGATACACCGTTGTGGCAGAGTAAGCGGTAGAACTTCTTGCCTTACGTCCGGCTTTTAAGTTGAGTTGGGCTAAGGCTTCGCGTTCATTCGAGCTAGTGATTAACTCAATTCCTAAATTCAAATGCCCCACAATATCAAAGAGTTTTTCCTCTGTTTCGCTCTCGGAGGAATTTTGTAGAAGCAATTGTCCTATTTTGAGATGAGTGGCTTGTTTTTGATCGTTGGGAATCAATGAATAAGCCGCTTGCTGGACGCGATCGTGCAAGAACTCATAAGTTGGATTAGCCACAGACCCAGGAGGGGATTGAGCATCTGCTTGAATGAAGTTATAGCCTTCTGAAATCACTAAAATGAGTCCTTCTTGCAAGGCATTCCAGAGTGCTGATGCCGTTTGTTCTGGTAGTTCTTGGTTGACTATTGCCAATGTCTCTAAATCAAACTGCGCCCCAATGCAAGCCGCCAACTTGAGAACATCCTGAGTTTCTTTGGGCAACTTCTGCAATTGCCCCGCCATAAACTCCACCACATCCGAGGCGTGGGCAAATGTAACTTGAGCAATATCGCACTGCCAATGCCTTAAATTCCAGTCAAAAATAATTTGACCATCTTCATGCAACGCCTTGAGGAATTGAGTCGAGAAAAAGGGATTACCTTGGGTTTTTTGATAAACCAACTCTGTCAAGGGCCCGGCCAAGGATAAATTACAAATCAGCGTATCTGCCACCAACTGATTCAGCTCTCTTTGGCTCAACGGTTGCAGCGTAATAGTATTCACCACTGCCCCAGACTTAACAATCTCATCCAAGGTCAACATAAACGGATGAACAGGGGAGACTTCATTATCCCTATAAGCACCTAACACTAACAGATGCCCCCTATCCTCCATTAACAGTTGCAGCAACTTCAGGGATGCCGAATCCGCCCACTGCAAATCATCTAAAAACATCACTAATGGATGTTCGGCACGGGTAAATACTTGCACAAATTTCTGCATCAGCAGATTGAAGCGATTTTGGGCGGCACTCCCCGACAGTTCTAGTGCTGGAGGTTGAGCGCCAATGATGCGTTCTAACTCAGGAATCACCTCAATCAAGACTTGCCCATTATTGCCTGCGGCTGTCATAATTTTCGTTTTCCATGTTTGCAATTGAGTATCACTTTCTGATAATAATTGCCCCATCAATTCCCGAAATGCTTGCACAAATGCACTGAAGGGAATATTGCGTTGAAATTGGTCGTATTTGCCTTTAATAAAATAGCCCCGCTGTCTGGCGATCGGCTTGTGGACTTCGTTCACTACGGCGGTTTTACCAATCCCAGACAAGCCAGCCACCAGCATCATTTCGGCGCTATCGGTACTGACTCGCTCAAAGGCTGCTAATAGATTAGAAACTTCACTTTCTCTCCCGTATAACTTTTCGGGAATCAGGAAACGGTCTGTAATATCCCGTGTTCCCAATTCAAATTCTTCTATGCTGTCCGTTTCTTGTAATTGAAGCAGACACATTTCTAGATCGTGCTTTAGCCCCCCGGCCGTTTGATAGCGGTTTTCGGCATTTTTAGCCATCAGCTTGCGGACAATTTTCGAGATAATTAGGGGAATTTCTGGCTTGATTTCGTGCGGGGAAAGTGGCTGTCTGGCAATGTGGCAGTGAACTAACTCTAAAGCATCTTCTGTCTCAAAAGGCAATTTTCCTGTCAGCAATTCGTACAAGGTGACGCCCAGCGAGTAAAAGTCAGTACGGTAATCGAGAGTGCGATTCATCCTGCCAGTTTGTTCTGGTGAGATGTAAGCAAGGGTTCCTTCCAGAATGCCGGGGTTTTTCAGTATCGGTGTTTCTCGGCTTAGCTGAGTGGAAATGCCAAAATCAATAATTTTTAATTGTTTCGTTTGGGGGTTGTAAACAATATTAGAAGGGTTAATATCTTTGTGGATGATGTTTGCCCTGTAAATTTGCCCTAAAATTTCAGTTGTGGCGATCGCAATTTGTAAAAATTCTTCTAGAGTAAACGAGCGCTGCTGCATCCATATTTTCAAGGATTCGCCGCCAAAGTCCTCCACAAACATCACGAGGCTGTTTTGGTATTTTTGCAAGTCATAGACTCGCACGACTCCCGCCTCTTTTAGCTCTTGGGTGATGCGGTATTCGGTGCGGTAGCGCACCAATTCTTGAGGTGTGGGGTAGCTTTCTTTGAGAAGTTTGAGGATAATCGGTTGGTTATCTACTTCCCGAATGGCCCGGTAAACCAGAGAGTTGGCACTTTCATAGAGCAGCGTCTGGACGGCAATGCCTGGAATGGAGAGCATATTGATTTTTCTGCTAAAATTTTACGCGGAGTCAAAACGCACCAGCTTTGTTTCCACAATAGCGCGTTAAAAAGGAAAATTTTTTGTTTTTGTAACCAATGTTGAGTTTTTCCGGTAGCAGCCTGCAAATACTTTGTGGTAGGCCCGATTTCGCTCGCCTAGTTGTTAGGGTGTCTCAGCAGTCGATCGTACTTTTGCTTTGATTTTCAGGTATAGCAACCGCTTAATTTAAATTGTGTAGCCTGTCTTTAATTTTTGTGCGCGTCACCAATGCAGACTGACAGCGTTCCCAGTAAATTTTAGCCACGCGATCGCCCGGATTCTGACGCCAACACTCTTCAAAAAGCCGCGCCGCTTCAAATAACTTCCCTCCCGAGTAAAGTGCCCTAGCTTCTGCAAACAATTCCAGCTTAGCTAACTTGCCCTCTTTAATTGCTAGCGGGTCAGCATCAAACACCTCATAAACCGTTACTGCTTCGGATTTTCCCTTGACTTTTACTGTGTCGAGGGTGCGGATTGCATACTGGGATAAATTTTTTAGGCGGGAGTAAGTTGGCTGGGTAATTAATAACGACACCCCATAATTTTTCGTCAAACTTTCCACGCGAGAAGCTAAATTCACCGCATCGCTGATTACCGTCCCGTCCATGCGATTTGGTCCTCCCACAGTTCCCAGCATCAAAGAACCCGTATTAATCCCAATCCCAATCTGAATCGGCGCACAGCCAGCGTTAGCGCAGTATTCATTGTATTCAGCGAGACGGTGCAGCATAGCAATTCCCGCTTTCACCGCATTATCCGCCTCGCCGCTAAATAGCGCCATAATCGCATCGCCAATATATTTGTCGATAAACCCCTTATTTTCATTAATGACGGGTTCCATGCGAGAAAGATAAGAATTGATAAATTTGAAATTATCCTCCGGCGTCATAGTTTCCGAAAGCGTGGTGAAGTCGCGAATGTCGGAAAACAACACCGACATTTCTAACTGCACTTGGTCGCCCAATTCCACATCAATGATGCTTGATTTCTCTAAAAACTGGAGGAATTGATGGGGAATAAATCGCTCGTAAGCTTTGTTGAGTTGAGCCAGCCTGCTTTCATTTTGGCGTACTTCTGTATAAAGCTTAGAATTTTGAATCGAGATAGCTGCTTGTCCAGATAACACTTTTAATAGTTCCACTCTTTCAGGGGTAAAAGCTCCGGCTGTCAGATTATTTTCTAAGTAAACAATACTAATGATTTGAGATTGGTTAATCAGCGGCACACATAAAATTGATTTGGGCTGATGCTTTCGGATGTGGGCGTCGTTGGTAAATTGTCCCGATCGGGCAGCATCATCTAGTACCACGCTTTCTTGAGTGCGGCTCACATAATTGACAATTGCGGAGGAAAGTTCTTGACAGGCTTCAACGGGGATTGACTGCAACACGGTGACGAGTTCGTCATCGATTGTGCCTTCAGCTTCAATGAATAGTTTTCCCTGGCTTAACAAAATCAGATAGCCTCGTTGCGCCCCTGCATTTTCCATCAAAATTTTCATCAAGCTAGACAGTAGCTTATCTAGCATAATTTCTCCAGAAATCGCCTGAGAAGCCTTCATAACTGCGGTGATATCTAGGTGATTCCCCGAACCAGTTGTTGTCATTGCTACGGTAGTTTGAGTGTTTTTCCTTCCCGGTTGAGTTACCGCGAATAATTGGGGATATCGCGTTTCTAAATCCGTTACCTTAGCAGTGGCTCCCCATTCAACATAACAATAATACGCCTCAAATATGTAGGCTTGAGCAACTTTAGTTTTGCCCCATTCCCCGTAGAATTTGGCTGCTAGTTCGTTGGCCAGGGCTTCGTCATTAACATATTTGTTTTCTTTGGCTCCAGAAATTGCGCGATCGTACATTTCAATCGCCTCGGCTTTATTGCCCAAAACCCGTTGCCGTTCTGCTTCAACTAAATACCATTTATGCAGATAATTCATCGGAGCATTTTGCGCCCACTGTTGCAGCGTGCTTTGATGGGTTTCCACTAAGGCAATAATGTCAGTTTGCTCAATTGCTGGCTGTGTGGGAAAAAGTGCCAGGTGCGTCAGGGCGGCATAAAAATGAAAAATTGGAACAAAAGCTGATCCAGATACTCCCATCAAATACTGTTTGACTTGGGAAATGTGGTCTAGGGCAGCCGTGTAATTGCCATAGCAGTAAGCAAGCAGCAGTTTGAAGATGCAGGCACAGGCGATCGCCGTAAATTCATTATCCTGATAGTGCTTGGGAATCATCACCGTTTCATCGTAGGCAGAGCCTATTAACAAATCCGGCCGAGTATGGGTTTCCCTCAAGTTTTGCACCGTCTGCTGAATCATATCCAAATAAACCCGCGCAGAATATTGTTTCAACTGCGCCATTACCGCCCTATAACTTGCTATTTCTGGTTCCCAAGTGTCTAGTTCTACACCAGCGAATAAATGAGTATAAAAACAAATATATATGTTGTAGCCAGCGTCTACAAAGTCGCCCGTTTCCATACCAAACCTATAGCCCTCTTTCAGCGTCGGTATCGTTGCCAAAAGAGATTCTTGGCGATGCTGAATCCAGCCACCAAACAAAAGTAGAACTGTGGACTTGAATTCGGGTACATTCAACCTATCCAGCAATGAAAGTGCCAATTGCCCAAAGCCATAGCCCGTTTCCACCTCTTGGAAAAAGGCACAGAAAACCATCCCGTGCATCGCATAACCCACCGTCGATGCGGGCGCATTCCCAAAGGAGAGCGATAAACTCACCATCGTGGAGCTCAGCAGGGGCAGCAAACCGGGCATTCCCTGGAAAATGGGTGGAAACAACATACCAGACAGTTGCATAGCTGCCTGAGTCTGTGGATTTGTCATCACAGGTAGGTCAACCAATTCCTCAATCTTTCTGCCGCCGAGGAGGGCTGCAAGGGCTTGTAGCGCTTTGCCAATCTTGGCTTCATCAGGTTCGGCAGGGAGTTCAATCCCCAATTGTAAAAGTGCCTCTCTTGCTACTGCGATCGTTTCTAACACCTTGCTCTGGGCTGTCTGAGCGGCTATTTTAATTTCGTAAATTTTAACTCGATCTAAAATTGTTTGGGCTTCTTGCAAAACCAGTGCTGCCATCTGTTCCATACCATCAAAGTCACCATTCAAATAGGCAATTTCAGCAGCAGAAATATATAGATTTAGTGTCAATTCATATTGAGTTTGCCAGCAGTTGACTGTCAGTAGCTCAATTCCAGTTTGTAGATAGATATTTGCCGCAGCGTAGGCGGTAGAATTTCTAGCCTTACGTCCAGCTTCTAAGTTGAGTTTGGCTAAGGCTGAGCGTTCACTTAATTGATGGATTAACTCAATTCCTTGATTTAAATGCCCCACAATATCAAAGATTTTTTCTTCTGTTTCTATCTCGGAAGAACTTTGTAGCAGTAACTGTCCGATTTTCAGATGAGTGGCTTGTTTTTGGTCGTCAGGAATCAATGAATAAGCCGCTTGCTGGACGCGATCGTGCAGGAACTTATAAGTGGGATTAGTAACAGACTGATTTGGGGATTGAGTATCGGCTTGAATGAAGTTATAGCCTTCTGAAATCACTAAAATGAGTCCTTCTTGCAAGGCTTTCCACAGCGCTGATTCCGTTTGTTCTGGTAATTCTTCGCTGACTATTGCCAATGTCTCTAAATCAAACTGCGCCCCAATGCAAGCCGCCAGTTTTAGAACATCCTGAGTTTCGGCAGGCAGCTTCTGCAATTGCGCCGCCATAAACTCCACCACATCCGAGGCGTCGGCAAATTTAACTTGATTAATATCGCACTGCCACCCCCCTTGTACCCCCCTCTGTCCCCCCTTGGTAAGGGGGGATTGAGGGGGGTTAAAAATAATTTGACCATCTTCATACAATGCCTTGAGGAATTGAGTCGAGAAAAAAGGATTACCTTGGGTTTTTTGATAAACCAATTCTGTCAAAGGTTGAGCAAAAGATAAATCGCAAATCAGCGTATCTGCTACCAACTGATTGAGATCTGCTAAACTCAACGGTTGCAAGGTAATAGTATTCACCACTGCCCCAGACTTCACAATCTCATCCACAGTCAACATAAACGGATGAGCCGGTGATACCTCATTATCCCGATAAGCACCCAATACTAACAGATGGCCCGTATCTTCCATCAACAGTTGTAATAACTTCAAAGATGCTGAATCTGCCCACTGCAAATCGTCCAGAAACATCACTAAGGGATGTTCTGCTTGCGTAAATACTTGCACAAATTTCTGCATCAGCAGATTGAAGCGATTTTGGGCGGCACTCCCCGACAATTCTAGTGCAGGACTTTGAGCGCCAATGATGTGTTCTAATTCAGGAATTACGTCAATCAAGACTTGCCCGCTCTCGCCTACTGCGGTGAGAATCAGGGTTTTCCATCTGTGTAATTGAGCGTCACTTTCTGATAATAATTGTCCCATCAATTCCCGAAATGCTTGCACAAATGCACTAAAGGGAATATTGCGTTGAAATTGGTCGTATTTGCCTTTGATAAAATAGCCACGCTGTCGGGCGATCGGCTTATGTACTTCGTTCACTACTGCGGTTTTACCAATCCCCGAAAAGCCAGCTACTAGCATCATTTCGGCACTAGCATTACGAACTCTTTCAAAGGCTTTTAATAAATTATCAACTTCAGTTTCTCTGCCGTATAACTTTTCAGGAATCAGGAAATGGTCTGTAAGATCCAGCGTTCCCAAGTCAAATTCTTCTATGCTATCGGTTTCTTGTAATTGAACTAGACACATTTCTAAGTCCTGCTTAAGACCCAATGCAGTTTGATAGCGATTTTCCGCATTTTTGGCCATCAGCTTGCTGACAATTTGCGAGATAATTAGGGGAATTTGTGGATCAATTTCGTGCGGGGAAACTGGTTGTCTGGCAATGTGGCAGTGAACTAGCTCTAAAGCATCTTCTGTCTCAAAAGGCAGTTTTCCTGTCAGCAATTCGTAGAAGGTGACGCCGAGGGAGTAAAAGTCAGTGCGGTAATCGATTGAGCGATTCATCCTACCAGTTTGTTCCGGCGAGATGTAAGCGAGGGTTCCTTCTAAAACGTTGGGATTTTTCAGGGTTGGCATTTCTCTCGTTAGCTGAGTGGAAATGCCAAAGTCGATAATTTTGAGCTGTCCGGTCGCTGGATTGAATACTATATTAGAAGGGTTAATATCCTTGTGTATAATATTGGCGCTATGAATTTGCCCTAAAGTTTCAGTGGCAGCGATCGCCAGGAGCAGAAACTCCTTGAGGCTAAACTGTCGCTGCTGCATCCATATTTTCAAGGATTCCCCGCCAAAGTCCTCCACAAAAATCACGAGGCTGTTTTGGTATTTTTGCAAGTCATAAACTTGCACGACTCCCGCCTCTTTCAGCTCTCGGGTGATGCGGTATTCGGTGCGGTAGCGTAGCAATTCTTGAGGTGTCGGGTAGCTCTCTTTGAGAAGTTTGAGGATGAGCGGTTGGCGATCCGCTTCCCGAAGGGCCCGGTAAACCAGAGAGTTAGCACTTTCGTAAAGCAGCTTCTGGACGGCAATGCCTGGAATGGACAGCATATTTATTTTTTTTGGTAAAAATTAACGCGAAGTCAAAACACACCGGGTTCGTTGTATCGAGAATAGCGCTTTAGAAAGGAACAAATTATGTTTTTATAACACACTCTTAGTTTTTCGGCAGCGAAGTGGCTTTCAGGTGGTCTGGCATAGTAAGGGTAAGGAGTTATCATGCGACGTATCTAAGCCTTGTTAATTCTCAACTCCATGAATTGTCCCCGTTTCGGTTCTCCAAACATCGTTAAAAATTGTCCCACCCCCAGCGCTAAGCAAAATTTTGAATGTAGAGATTGTCACAGGCAGTTTGTTTAAAACCCCAGACATCAAAGGATTTCAGAAGAAACACAAAAATTGAGAGATCAGCTTTTATTAGAAAAAATATCTTGAGTTGCGATTGTCAAAGTCACGAGGGTGTCCCCCCGCTGGTTCCAATACTATGTTTTTTTCAACAATTAGCATCAGTCCCCCGGAAAGTTCAAGTAAAGTCAATAAACAAAGGCAAGCTAACGATCCAAGGTGATGAAATGTAGTCGTTTGTAGGCAATAAGGCTAACAAGCAGTGGAAAGAGCTGCCAATTGATGCCTTAACCAAAGAAATTATATGGTTTTATAGCAATCCTTGCAGGAGTCGTAAATTTTTTACCCCACCCCAACCCTCCCCGAAGTCGCGGGGAGGGAGTAAGAAATTCACAAATGATGCGAGGATTGCTATATAGGAAGTCGAGTTGAAATTGGTGCTAAAGGTTTTTGGGATTCCCTCCCAGCATTTTACAGACAATGTGCCGTCTATTATACAGATTTTTTGGTCGCATATAAAAAAGTTTTGCCTCGCCAGCGACACAAATCTGTCGGGAAAGATACGGGCAAAACTTCTGATATCGAAAGATGCAAGAACTCCCTGATGTACAAGATATCTCGCTATTGTTGTAAGAAAGAGTCTTTCCTAATCTAAAAAGCTCTCCAATCGTGTGGGAGCTTTGTGGTATTTTATTCAACATTACAACGCTTCTTTATCCCTAAAAGGATTAAGAATTTTTCGTTGCTATGCAGAACTACCAGACTTTGTTCTGATGATTTTGGAGAGTCATTTATCTACTTCCCCTTACCCTTCCCCGCAACAAACTCCCGCAGCCGCAGTAAACTAGCGGTTTGCCCCAAATTCAGCGGCAGCAGCGACACTCCCTCCAACCGAGACTGCACCCAACCGTCGCCCCAATACCACTCGTGAAATCCGTCAATTCCCTGACTCAACAACAGCCGCAGACAATTGTGCTCAACAATATCAACGTGATGCTGAACTGCCACCGGGCCCAGCCAACTTGTAAAGGTCAAACCTTGAGCAAATTCTTCCGGCAAACCGCTAGACAACTGCTGCGGCCACAGCCACTGCTGCAATTGACTCGGACGCAACAAGCTGTCTCTAATCGCTGTTTCGGAAGCTTCAAGCTCAATCCGCAGGTTGCTTTGTTGAAAATTACCGAGCATAAGAATTTTAGATATAACTGCAAGTAACTTTAATGTAACTTATTGGACTGGTTCTAACCTCTTATGGGCGGGCAAGATGCCCACCCCACAAGCAGAAAATTCATCTGTTGTGGAACAGGCATCTTGCCTGTTCATGTCCGGGCGGGCTAGAAGCCCACCCCACAAGCAGAAAATTCACTCTTTGTGGAACAGGCATCTTGCCTGTTCTTAGAAAATAGTGCAAAATGTTCGATCGCACACCAGAGCACATCACCGTCCATCCACCTTCATCTACACTGAAAAATTTAAGATATTCGATCGCACGTATCGCCCGAAACCCGATTTTCGTATCGAACTGTTAAGCTCTGTTTCATTTCATTGAAATCTCCCCCGCTTCACGCCACCGCATCCAAAGTCCGTGATACCATCACACCTGAGTAATGCCTATAGAAAAAAACTGGAGAGAAAAGCTTTGACATTAAGGGTTGCAGTAGTAGGTTCAGGCCCTGCGGGTTCTTCCGCCGCCGAAACATTGGTAAAAGCAGGCATCGAAACATACCTATTCGAGCGTAAATTAGACAACGCCAAACCCTGCGGTGGGGCGATTCCCCTGTGCATGGTCAGCGAATTTGACTTGCCGCAAAGTATTATTGACCGCCAAGTCAGAAAAATGAAAATGATCTCCCCCTCCAACGTCGAGGTGGACATCAATATTGAAAACGCACACGAATACATCGGTATGTGCCGCCGCGAAGTGCTCGATGGCTTCATGCGCGATCGCGCCGCTTCCTTGGGTGCAAAACTGATTAACGGTACCGTTCACAAATTAGAAATTCCCGGCAACAATACAGACCCCTACACTCTCCACTATGCCGACCACTCCGACGGCAGCGCAATGGGAATTCAGAAAACTCTGAAAGTGGATTTGGTAATCGGGGCTGACGGCGCTAACTCCCGCGTAGCAAAGGCGATCGACGCTGGCGATTACAATTATGCGATCGCCTTCCAAGAACGCATCCGCCTGCCGGAAGATAAAATGGCTTACTACCACGACTTAGCCGAAATGTACGTCGGCGATGACGTATCTACCGACTTCTACGCTTGGGTGTTCCCCAAATACGACCACGTAGCCGTCGGCACCGGCACGATGAAAGTCAATCAAGCCAGTATCAAAAAGCTGCAAGCAGGCATCCGCGCCCGCGCTGCCAAAAAACTGATGGGCGGTGAGATTATTAAAGTGGAAGCTCACCCCATCCCGGAACATCCACGTCCCCGCCGGGTTGTCGGTCGAGTTGCTCTCGTAGGCGACGCCGCAGGTTATGTTACCAAGTCTTCTGGCGAAGGTATCTATTTTGCCGCCAAGTCTGGCCGGATGTGCGCCGAAACTATTGTGGAGATTTCCAATAAAGGTGCGCGCATTCCGACTGAACAGGAAATCAAGCTTTATCTGAAGCGGTGGGATAAAGCCTACGGCATTACTTATAAAGTTCTGGACATTTTGCAGCGCGTTTTCTATCGTTCCGATGCAACTCGCGAAGCTTTTGTGGAAATGTGTGCCGATCGCGATGTGCAGAAACTCACATTCGATAGCTACTTGTATAAAACCGTGGTGCCGGCTAATCCTTTCATCCAGATGAAGATTACCGCAAAAACCATTGGTAGCTTGTTGCGTGGGAATGCTTTAGCGCCTTAATTCCCGACGGTTAAGCGCACTTTGTATAAAAAAGCGGGCAGTCACAAAACTGCTCGCTTTTTTTTCGATCTAAGATAACGAACCGCGAAGGCGCAAAGGGCGCGAAGGAAGAGGAAGAAGAATTGTTAGTTCAAGTTCAACTGCACTAAGGTATCGGGGGCGAGGAAGTGGGAAATGTGATAAGCCCGCTCTTCTGTTTTTAGCAGGATTTTTTCGTAGAGGTAGCGGGTAGCTCGATCGCCCAAACTTTCTGCTTGTCCTGCTTGACGGCGCAGCAAACCTATAATAGCTTGTTCCGCAGTCAAATCGTGTTCTAGCATTTGGCGGCAGGAATATACGCCGTCGGCTTCCGGCTCAAAACAGCACAACTCGGCTAACTTGCTAAAGCTAGCTGCTGGTATGCCGCCCAACCCGTTTAACCGTTCGCCCAACTCGTGGACGCTATCTTGAGCTTCTCCGTAGCTTTCTTCAAAGAATTTGTGCAAGGAGTAGAATTCTGCCCCTTCCACCACAAAATGATGTTTTTGATATTGCAGGTATAGAGCCTGAAAACTGGCCAGCAGCGCGTTCATCCCTTCACAAATCGGTGCTGTGACTGAATGTTCCAGTAGAACTGGGTTTTCGGCTATGTGGCCAAATGGTCTTAATGCACTCTGAGTCTCAGCCATGTGTGTTCTCCTCTCAATAGGCAGTTTTGTTGCCAATAGAATCAGTCTAGCACCCTAGATTTACCAGTCAAGCAGCGTCTGCCTCGATAGTGGAAGATTTTGTAGAGTAGGAAATTTTTTTGGTAAACCTATTGAGAATAATTAGCAGTTGGGTTATGCTTTAAAAAGATGCTCGTTCTGAACGCTTCCTGAAAGTGGGGCGAACCTTCTGAAGGCAGAAGGCAGAAGGGAAAAGGCAAAATTTTTCAGGCAGGGCTTTTGATAATCCTTGATTTTCTTGGGAAATCAGGCTTTTAACTTCTACCCGCTACCATTCAGGGTAAAAATTAATGCAAATTATTACTGTTGTTAAAAAATGAATCCAGCAGATCCAGAATTAGAAGTTTGTGACATTGTGCAAGTTAGTTGGCTAGATAGGTGGCAAGTTTACAAACGCTTGCAAGAACTAGAAATTCCCTGCTGGTGTGCGGTTGACCAACCTTTGCGGGCAAAAGTCAATACTGTTAAACAAGCGGCTCAGTTAATGAGCGTGTTGAGGCAAGTCAGTGCCCCTCGATGCGAACTGGTGCAGTGGCTGGAGTGCTGCTGGCAAAGGGGCTAAAGGAAGCAGGAAGTTAGGGAAAGAGCAGCGTACAAGATGTAACGGATGTAACGGATTTAAAGGAGTTATAACAATGTATAAATCTGGCAAGCAAGTTTCCGAATTCAACTTAGAGGGAGAAATCCTCGGCCTGATTATTGAAGATGGCTGCAAACTTAAATATTTGCGAATTAGTAGCGATCGCGGAGTAGAATATCTTGTTAAACTTTGCAAGGAATTGCGGTCATTTCTGTTACCTGTTTTGACGCCCGGGTTGAAAGTTCAAGTTGTAGGTGAGAAAGAACTCAATTTGAAAAACGGTAAAATAAAACTTAAAGCTCGCAGCCTCAAGCTGGCTCAGGGTCACAATGACCGATCGCACGAACACCTTGACTCCACCAATGGGCCTGTTGCGGTATTGAGATCGGACGATCGCGCGATCGGCAAAACCCAAGTCACCTCTCCCACTGCGGCTCAAACTGTAAAATCTCCGCCAAAAACCCAAACCAAAATATTAGTATGTCAAAAATCAGACTGCCTGAAGCGGGGCGCTGGAGGAGTCTGTAAAGCTTTAGAAAATGCTTTGAATTCGCGTGGCTTAGAAGACCAAGTGACAGTTCAGGGAACCGGATGTCTTAAACAGTGTAAAGCAGGCCCAAATATAGTTGTGATGCCGGACAAAACTCGCTACACCCGCATTGCACCGGCAGAAGTTCCAGCAATTATTGACAAACATTTTGCAGTTGTTAAAGCTTAGGCGATCGCCCGGATACCGAAACAGTGCGTTAGACATCGGGAAAAATTATTTTGATAGGACTCTGGGCAAAAAACTCACGTCTGTAGGGTGCTCACAGGCGCATCTTACGCCTGAATTGGAGTTCGGGTTGTAGTTCGATCGCGCGAATCGATTCACAGGCGATTGTCCGAAAAAACAGGAAAAATGACAACAACTATCACTTAGGGACTTCCTTCTGGAGAATATCTAAGGATAGACTGTATCTGAGACCCTGTGAGTATTGGGATAAAAAGCCATGTCAGAAGCTGATCTTCGAGCCCATCAGCACCAATCGTACCCTGCTGTTCCATCCGATACCGAACCATTGCAGTCAAATTTTGCTGCTGCTGGGGGTTTTGAGCCGATCGCCCCCCATCCGACAGACACTCCCGCAACCGTTCCCCAACAGCCAGAAGAAGACTGGCAAACAGTAGATTTTCCCAACGCCATCGGCGTAGATGCAATTCCCACACAACCTGAAACAAAAAATTCGCAATCTCAGACACAGCCGACCGAGGCGGGCTCGCCCCCGATTTCAGACAATCTAAAAAATATGCTTGGGAATGCCGAACAGGCTAAGGGCAAAGGATCAACCCCAGTCACCCTCATGCAAGCGCTACACGAATGCAACCGCGACCTTTTGCAGCGCATCGCCCAGCTAGAAACAGCTCTCGAAGAGTCCCAAAACACCTTGCAGAATCGCGAAACTTTGCTAGAACAGCGGACTGCAGAACTCGCAAATACTCAAGAACAATTGACGCGGCTGTTTGGGAAAGTGGAAGTTTCCCATCAAACCCTCCAAAGTCAAGAAATTTTAGTCGAAAGTTTAAGAAGTCAGTTGGCAACCAGCCAAGTCAGGCTAGCGACTGTT
The DNA here is from genome assembly GCF_036701635.1 of Microcoleus sp. N9_B4. NCBI lineage: Bacteria > Bacillati > Cyanobacteriota > Cyanophyceae > Oscillatoriales > Microcoleaceae > Microcoleus > Microcoleus sp. N9_B4. The sequence goes on from NZ_JAUBRC010000014.1 coordinate 58,034, forward strand.
GAGCGAGAATGTGCGTCTACTGTGCAGCGCTACAACGAACAGTTACACCAGTTAGTAGCCACAGAAAATATTTGCAGGGAATTGCGAGCCCGCTTGCACCGCCAGCAGCGCCACACTCTGCAATTCAAAGCTGCCTTGGAAAGAAGTTTGGAGAGGCCGCAGGCGAAGTCACCGAGGATCGAGTCGCCTGACAATGCAGAGGATAGCGCCAGCGCGCAATTAGAATCATTGCTGGCGGTGGTTAAAAGCTCTCAAGTTCCCCTGCCGCCAGCCTTCAACGCTTCCCCTGTCCAACCTTGGTCGGAATCCGAAGAGTATCCAGAGGTAGCGGTTGTTGTCGATGCGATCGAGCCTGAATCGCCAGCCCCTCTAGAACTCAACAAATTAGCCCAAGTATCCGCCATTCAATTACAGGAGGCCGAAACCTACCAGCCTGATGAGCCGGCACCTGACTCGGCCCCTGCGGTTGCGGAACCTGAACTGCCGATGGCTGAGTCTGAACCCGAAACTGCTACCAATGTGGACACGCAAGAATTAGCCAGGGCTTTTCAAATTTTGAACTCCGTTGAAACCTTTGGCATTCAAGAAGTGCGATCGACTGTGGCAAAACCTACAGCAGTCGCCCAACCAGACTGGCTGAGCTTGATTGCCAGTCCGCTGCGGGCTTCTAAAAAACGTCGATCGCTAGCTGAAATTGAATTGCCGAGTTTTCGATAGCGAACTGATATCATTTCCGGTTACACCGGAATGATGTTGACGGTTGACGGTTGACGGTTGACAGTGAAGAGTCAACGCCGTGAACAGTGAACTCGAATTTACTATTCCGATGCTAACGGATTTGATATGAGAGTTGCTAGTTTTGAGCTTGACTAAAGTGCCAAATAGTTTACTAAAATTCTCCATAGTTAATCATTGAGAGGAAGTTTTGTGTTTGCTGTCAAACGAGCGCTCAAACTGAATAACAACGAAGCGACTTTGATGGCAAGACACGCAGGATTCCGGCGCGTAGTATTTAACTTGGGGTTGAGCTTGCGGACTCAAATGTATAGCGAGGGAAAATTCACAGACTCGAAGGTGATCAACGAAGTTAAAAAAGTTCTTACCAACCACGTCAAGAAACAGCCTAAATTTGCCTGGATGAACCAGTTGTCTAGTCGAGTTTATCAAAATGCTTTGATTGACTTGAAAGATGCTTTTAGTAGATATCGCTCTGGAAAGGCAGGTCATCCAAAATTTACTACCCGCCGATCCGGTCAATCTTTTACAGTTGATTCATCTAACGGCAAAGTTTTACTAAACGCTGGCAAAACCATTAAGATTCCTACCTTGGGTACTTTTCGACTCTACGAAGCCCTAGAATGCGGTTATGTGTCTCAAACTTTTACGATTTCAAAAGAAGCAAGTCGTTGGTTTGTTTCCTTTTGCGTTGATGCAGAACGTTTGCCAGTTCAACAATCTGAAAGCTCTGTAGGAATCGATGTAGGCATTAATTCTTTTGCCACGCTGTCCACTCAGCAGGTCTTTGATGCGCCGAAGCCGTTAAAACAAGCGAAAACCAAGCTTGCTACCTTGCAACGCAAAGCCTCAAAACAGGTAAGAGGCTCCCAAAATCAGCGCAAAACCTACCATAAAATCCGTCGGCTCCATGCACGGATAGCTCGTATTCGTTTAGATTTCCTTCACAAGCTAACAACTTATTTAGCCCAAACTTTTAAGCTAATCAAGATTGAAAACTTGAACGTTCAGGGCATGATGGCGAATCACAAGCTGGCTGGGGCAATATCCGATCTAGGTTTTTACGAATTCAAACGCGAACTTGATTACAAGTGCAAAATGTATGGAGCAACTTTAGTGCTGGTAGACCAATGGTTCCCCAGCACTAAAACTTGCTCGAATTGTGGCACCAAAAAAGATATGCCACTAAGCATTAGGACTTTTGACTGTCCTGCTTGTGGCATATCTTTAGATCGGGACTGGAACGCAAGTCTAAATATTTTAAACTGGGAACCCTCGGCTTGAGGGGGATAGCCTACTTATCTTGGGATTGGCCGTCTACCCAACAGCGTAGGAAGTGAACTCGGATTGTGTCTAAAGATTAGTTTAGACAAGTTTAGATAAGTTTTACAAAGCAGTCAAAACTCAACACTCTTTTCTCCCCTTTCCCATGCCATAGGTGAGAGCATAGCTGGTAGCCAACAGCCACAACCAAACAGCCGGATACCGGGGTTCCAACCAAGGCTGTACCCTGCGGGCGAAGCTGGGAAGCCATCCGAAGAGCAAACTGGCCAAAGCCAGCAGAGTAAAATTCAAGTAACTTCCCAGCCAGCGCCAAATATCCCCCAAGGTGACAAAATCTAAAATCCACAAGAGGAGAGAAGGATTTTTTCCGGCTGCTTCGATCGCCAGTCGATTGAAAGTTAGCCAGTCGGTTCTGTCTTTAATAAAAGTTTCGGCTACGGCGAGTTTTTGTGCTGCCAAAATACCGAAAAAGGTATTGAGCATTGAATTAATTCTTTGGGGTGGCAAACTGCTGCCGGTAGGAACCATCATGCCTTTAGAAAATAGCCAAGTTACTGAAACATTGCTCTGGTAGGCGCGAATTTGGTTTAAGTGATTTGCCGTCAACAAATTGTGCTTTAATGCTGTATCCAAAAGGTCTGTTAAGCGAAAAAGATTGCGGACAAGGGAGCCGAAGCCGGTGAAAACGAGGGGAGATTGCAAGGATGCTGCGTCGCCGATCGAGATTAGGCGATCGATCGCCACGGAGCGATCGCCGCTGTTGCTGCTAAAATGCCCCGGAATATAACCAAAGGTCGGTTTTTTCCACACCAATTTATCGACATCGCAGCGGCGGTATTCCGGTAAAATTGCGAAAAAATCCTCGTACATTTCCAGCAAAGAACCGGGGTTCTCTGGATGTACTTGGTGGTAGTGAAATAGATAAACTGTCAGTTCTGTGCCGGCGCCGGGAAACAACTCCCAAATGAGCTGGCGTCCGCGGGAAATGTCCCCGTGAGTGTGGAGTACATCCCCGTACTCGGAATCCCATACTCCCGGCTCAAATCCTCCGTCGATGACTGCTCCCACTGTCGGACAAACGCTGTCAAAAGTCCGCCCTTCGTTCAATTGCCAAGCGATGGGAGAAGCCGAACCCATGGCATCCACCAGCAGCCGTCCTAATGCAGTGCGATCGGCTTTTGTCAGCAAGTGGCGGCCTTGAACTACTACTTTTTCTGCTTCAACCTCGGCTCTGAGAAACTCAGTTTCGTCCCAGATTTCTCCACCAGCTTCTGTTAGCTTAAGTCCCGCTAAATTCAGCAATTTTTCGCCGTCCAAAGCTACATTGAGTACCTTTGGTGTGTGCAGAACTGGCGCTTTAGCCACGGGCGGGTTGTTAGCATCAAAAAACTTGTTGTAGCCATCTTTGTATTCTCTGGCAATCAAAGTTTCGATTTCTGCCGCAGTAAATAAACCCAAATCAATTAAGCTTTGAATTTCATCCCGCGAAATATTCCACTCGCGATTCATTCGCCCGAAAGGCATTCGCTCAACCAGCAGCACCCGGTAGCCCAATCTCGCCATAACTGCGGCGTGAATCACTCCCAAGGCCCCACCAATATAAATTAAGTCGTAAAAAGTATCGCCAGAATCAGACACCGAAATCGTCTCTTCTTCCTTCTTCCCTGTTCCCTCTTCCTTCTTCCCCCTTCCTTCTTCCTTCTTCCCTCTTCCTTCTTCCTTAAAAAACACTACTTGTTTTGGCGTTTGAGGATTGCGAGTGCCTTCACGCCAACGCTGTTCCCACCAGTAGACGCGCTTGAGGTCGTATTCCCCTTGAGGCATTTTTTGGAAGTATTTGACGGTCAAGGGGTAATAGGGGGCAAGAGCCTCAAAAATTGACTGTTTGGAGAGGTCTATGACAGGGGGCTCCCGGTAGCGATCGGGAAACTTGTTTCTCACAGCAAGATTGAGAGCTTCCAGGAACTTTCTTTCTCCAGCAGGCGCCTCTTCTAGACGAAAGACTTTTAAATAAGTGGTGCGTTGCAGTGACCAGACAAAGGTGGAAAGTTCTGTCGATCGCCAATTTTGGTTTCCTGAATTGGTGTCAGCCAAGGCGGGTTTTGGATTGGCATTTTGAGTTCCAGACTTGAGAACCTCGGCTGTTGTGGCTGGTGAAAGCAGGCGAAAGCCGTCAGCAGTAATAATTTTTTCTCCGATTCCGGGATCGAATTCGTGCTGCAACCAAGTGCAGACGGCTGCTGTATCCGGTGTCGGGACTTGTAGATAAAGAATTTCTTGCATGATTAGGCTCTCAATTCTGAATAAATTAATAAAGGTGGGGGAGTTGACAAGGGAGCAAAGTAGGCTATACTCCCGAATACTTATTTAGTTTTAAATAAGTTTACAGTGTTCTCAGATTTTTAGCTGATTCGCCGGAAGCCCCACAGCGGCTGAACATCTACTCCCTTTGGTATGCACTTCTATGAATTATCCCATTCCTACGAATCCTCAAGAAATGATTGCTTTGCGACAGCAGCCGCTGAATGAAGAATTGGTGGCGTCGGCGATCGCGGGTGTGATTCAAATAGCTCGATCGCGATCTCAGTCTTTGGATGAATTGAAGGCTGAGGTACTCGCCGACGACAATCTGCTCGATTTTGCTCAGAGGCTATGGCTGAGCGACATTGTGGCTCAAGCTTGGAACAATTTGCCTGATTACTAGACTGCGGCTAAAAGATCTACTTCATTAGAGGTGAACTTAAAATGGTACAAACAAGATTAAAATCCTTAACTTTAGAAGAGTTTCTCCAACTACCCGAAACCAAACCTGCCAGCGAATACATTGATAATCAAATTATTCAGAAGCCCATGCCACAGGGGAAACACAGTGCGACTCAATGCGAACTAATTATTTTCATTAACGCTATATTAAAACCCAAAAAAGTTGCACGAGCATTTCCAGAACTCCGGTGTACCTTTGGCGGAAGGTCAACAGTGCCTGATGTTTCAGTATTTGTCTGGAACAGAATTCCCGCCGATGATAACGGCGAAATTGCTAATGTCTTTCCCATAGCTCCTGATTGGACAATTGAGATTTTGTCGCCAGACCAAAGTCAAACTAAAGTTACTAAAAATATTCTGCACTGCTTAAATCATCAAACTCAAATGGGCTGGCTGATCGATCCCGACGAACAATGCGTTTTTGTTTATGTTCCCCAGCAACAGACAGCAGTATTTGATGAACCAGAAATGCTGCTACCTGTGCCGTCCTTCGCTAACGAACTGCGGTTGAGTGTCGGAGAATTATTTGGCTGGCTGCTGAAATAATCTTCGGAAGGAAGAAGGAAGAGGGAAGAAGGAAGAAGGAAGAGGGAAGAAGGAAGAAGGAAGAAGGAAGAGGGAAGAAGGAAGAGGGAAGAAAGAAGAAGAAAGAGAGTGATTTTGACACGGCTACACGGATTAAATACTGCCAACAGTCAACAGTCAACAGTCAACAGTCAACGGACTAACGCAACTCAACTTCTCGCTTGACTTCTGCCAAAACTCGATCGCCCCGCATCAACCGATATTCGGCCCGCCAAACTCCGGGAGTCAGAGGAGAATTTGTACTGTTTCTTTTGCCAACATAACCCAACCAAGTGCGGCTGGGGGCTTTAATTTCATTGGTCTGATCGGCAATGGTTGTGCCGTTGGGTGCAACTAATTTGTATTGTTCGCGATCGCCCTTGAGCACTCCGTAACTTTGCACCCAAAACAACAAAGCTGGACTGTTTGCAGGGAGTTGAGTCTCGGAAAATTGTCCTTCCCAGACAGCGTTGATATCGGGTGGCTTATTGGCAAAACCGGCCCTAATTAAACCTGTGGAAATATAGTCTAGAGGCTTGTCCCAAATTGGATTGCGGGCGGTGTTGCAGCCTACCTTGGCGTCGGGCCCGACAAACGGATCTACCGCTTTGCCTTGATAGCGAAAAGTTACGTGTACGTGGGGGAAAGATGCCATCCCAGAGTTTCCCACCATGCCCAAAACAGTGCCTTTTTGTACCTGCGTACCCGGTTTGACGGCAACGCTGCCTTTGCGGAGGTGACAGTATTGGGCTTCCCAACCACCGCCGTGGTCGATTACCATGCCGTTGCCGCATTCTGTGCCTGCGATGTTGGCTTTGTCTGTATCGTTCTGTAAACGCCGATCGACCACACCATCTCGTGCTCGCAAAACTTTGCCGGCAGCGGAGGCAATAACTGGCACTCCTTTTGCCATTGCTTTGGCGTCGGGAATGGCAAAGTCTGTGCCGTCGTGCCCGTCGTAGGTTTGACGCCCGCAGCCAAAATCGACGGCGGCGGGGCCGGGTTCTCGATCGAAATACAGCAATACAAAACAGTCTTTGCCTAGGGTACAGTCGATCGGCTTACCGAATTGCGGGTTGTTGGGCTTTTGGGCGACTGCGGAAGAAACGAGACGCTGGGCGATCGTGTGGGCTTCGGCGATCGGCGCATTGACTCCCGTTTGGTTAGCACAGCTAGAAAGACTTGTCAACCCCAAGGTCAACAAAATTGCAGAAATGTATTTTGTGGAGAGTATAGTCATTCGCCGATGGGATGTAAAAGCTGAGGTGGGTAGTGAAAAATCAATTAATCATTCAGAATAGAGTTGCTCAAGAATCTAGACGATGGGTAAGGCGTTTTCGTTTCCTATCTTTGTTGTATTATTTTGAGTGAGAAATTTTAAATTTTTAATGAGTTCAAGAATGGGTTCTAAAATTCGATCGCTCATTTCGATAATTCGGCTTGCCGGGCTTGCGGTTGCGGCTTTGGCGATGTGGGGATTTGCCACTATTGCCGAAGAGGTGTTGGAAAAAGAAAGTTACGCTTTCGATACCTCTATTTTACTAGCTCTGAGGCAATTGCACACTCCGCTGCGCGATCAAATAATGCTGGGCTTTACTTTTTTGGGCGAGCCGAAGTTGCTGCTAGTGATTTGTCTGACTTTGGGTATTGTTTTGCTAGCACGCAATCACCGCTCGGAATCTGCAACTATTGCGCTCGCGGCTGGGGGAGCGATCGGTTTAAATTTACTGTTAAAAAAACTTTTTGCCCGCGATCGACCTCAACTTTGGGAGCGCGTTGTTAATGTAACATTTTACAGTTTTCCTAGCGGACACGCAATGATTTCAATGGTTATTTACGGTTTGCTAGGATATTTCTTGGGTGCACGCTTTCCCAAGCAGCGCTGGTCAATTTACAGCTTGACAGTTGTATTAATTGTTGCTATTGGTTTGAGCCGGCTTTACCTAGGAGTTCACTGGCCGACAGATATTATTGCTGGTTATACGGCTGGTTTGGTGTGGCTGATTGCCTGTATTCTCAGTTTGGAAGTATGGAAGGACTTGCGTTCTTTAACTACGGCTTCTAAAGAGGAGTTTTTGTCACCAGAACCCTCTCAAGAAATAACTAATAACTAATGACTAATGACTAATGACTAATGACTAATGACTAACAACTATTTGCTTTTGAGTAAAACACATGGCAATTTCTTTTTCGTAGTAAGCAGCCTCGTTAATGAAAATGGGATAAACGGTTGATTTACCTTCATACAATACCGACTCACCATCAAAGGTCAAAAACATCGGATCGCCGGGATTCAGGGCTTCATAATCTCTGGATTGCAGGTGAGGATGAATCATTGCCTGAATTTCTCTGTTCTCGTTTCTGGGATAGTCGATCGCCCCAATGGTGTGATAAATAGTCAGGGGATTCTTTGCAGCAGGCATTGTGCCTTGATTGTAGGCTTCTACGCCGTCTAATATTGTGCCTAAAACTTGCTCAGTTTGCTGAAATAAAGACGCATCTAATACGCCTTGCGGGACTGCACCCACTTCGAGCGTACCGCCTAATTCGGAAAGCGATCGCAGCAAAGGACTATCATGATTCTTGATTGTAGAAGCGAGTACCTTGAGGTGGGGATACACTGAGGTTAAATAAGCTGCTAGTTGGATGTTAAATGGATGATGGCTGGCGAGAATAAATGTTAGCCCCATGTTGGAGGTGGTGCTGTGCAAATCGATAATTACGTTGGGCTGATGAGTATTTTTTGAGCTAAAAATGCCGTAGATTTCTTTCGCCCGCTGTGCTTCATAGCTGGAGAGATGGGGATTTTCTAAATCTTGCTTTCTAAAGCAGCGGTTGAGGTCGATATCGATGTAGCGTGTCCCGATTTCGCAAGCTTTGGGATTGGCTAGCAGGGTGATTGTTTCAAAAGTCGATCGCCCAATTAACTCTGGCGCGCGATCGAATTTCTTCACGAGGTAAATTCCTGTGAGTTCGTTTCCGTGGGTTCCTCCCACTATGGCAACACGTTTAATTTGATTCATAAACAAATAACTTTCTATCCCCAGCTTATCACCCTTTGTCATCTGTTGGTAAAAAACATCAGATTGAGGTTTATTATGTGTTTATATTTAGATTAGCTAAAGTTTAAGTAAGTAGGTATCACACCCAGACCTTGGAAACCCAGTTTATCTGATCCTGTCACAATAAAATGAAGACTACCGAGAGATAAAGGATATGACGCCAAAGGAGTTGTTGCAGTTTATCGACAAAGCCGCAGATGAAGGCCAGACAGAATTGGATTTGGCCGGGTTGGAGAAATTGCCGCCACAGATTGGCAAGTGCGCTCCGCTTGAGAGGTTGGTGTTGGGGAAATTTGCTATGATAGTTTGAGCGATCGCACTATTGTATATTCCGTAAATTACCAGCTATGAACATTCAGTTGGTTGACTCCTTAATTCAAGTCATTGAGTCGCTGACACCTGAAGAGAGTTTGCTGTTTCAAGAAAAACTCTCAGCTAGGGCGATTCAGAGTACGCCTGGAGTCTGTGGAGGAAATGCCCGAATTCGCAACACCCGCATTCCTGTTTGGACACTGGTTTCGCTTCACCAACAGGGGGCTGATGAGGCTGAGTTACTTCGGAATTATCCAGGTTTGTCGGATCGCGATTTAGAGAATGCTTGGCGTTATTACGATCGCCACCGGGAACAAATCGATCGCATTATTGTTTCTCATCAAACCGATGATTAAAAGGGTGAGGCTGTATTCTAATGAAAATTTCCCGATCGCAATGGTCGAGCAATTGCGTAGCCTTGACTGTGATGTTTTAACTTCCTATGATGCTGGTCAAGCGAATCAAGGGATTCCTGATGACGAGGTTCTCCGATTTGCTACTGAACAAAATCGGGCGGTAATTAGCTTCAATCGCGATGATTTTGTGGCGCTACACCGTCGCGGTGAACATCATGCAGGAATTATTGTGTGTAAAGACGATCGAGATTACTTGGGACAAGTTACTATTCTTCATGCCTATCTTCAGGATGTTGATTCGCTGTTCGATCGCCTGATTCGCATCAAAAAGCAGAATCAGCCTGGGTTGAGTCATCCGGTTTTTGTGGTTCAAGAGTACGGGCGATAATTCCCCCCCACCAAGCGAAAATTCCTGTCACAATAAAATGAATCCTACCGAGAGACAAAGGGCATGACGCGAGAGGAAGCAGTGCGGCGAATTGACCAAGCAGCCGAGGAAAAATTGACGGAACTCGATTTGTCGGGGCTGGACTTGGAGGAATTGCCGCCGGAGATTGGCAAGTGTACCCAGCTTGAGACGTTGGTGTTGGGGAAGGTGGATCATGAGAAAGAACAATTGCTTGGGAATAAGTTAACTGAGTTTCCTGATGTTGTTCTGCAATTAACTAACTTAAAAATACTTGACCTCAGTAGGAATCAGATTACGGTCATCCCAGAGGCGATCGGGCAATTGTCGAATCTGACAAAGCTTAATCTCAGTGACAATCAGATTACTTCCATCCCAGAGGTGATCGGGCAACTGTGTAATCTGACAAAGCTTAATCTCAGTGACAATCAGATTACTTCCATCCCAGAGGTGATCGGGCAACTGTCTAATCTGACAAAGCTTAATCTCAGTGACAATCAGATCGCACAAATTCCAGATGCGTTAGCAAAGCTTTACGAAGCGCTTGTCCAACTGCCAAATCTGACAAGGCTTGACCTCAGTAGCAATCAGATTACACAAATCCCAGATGCACTCTGTCAACTCTCCAAACTGACAGAACTTAACCTCCATAGGAATCAGATTACCCAAATCCCAGAGGCGATCGCTCAATTATCCAATCTGACATATCTTCAACTCAATTTCAATCAGATTACCTCCATCCCCGAAGTGATCGCTCAATTATCCAATCTGAGAGGGCTTTTCCTCGGTGATAATCAGATTAGTCCAATCCCAGATGCGATTGGGCAACTGTCCAATCTGACAACGCTTGCCCTGTTTGGAAATCATATTAGCCAAATCCCAGATGCGATTGGGCAACTGTCCAATCTAACAGAGCTTTTCCTCAGTAATAATCAAATTACCCAAATTCCTGATTGGATAGTTAAACTGCCCAATATAAGACGCCTTTACCTTTGGAACAATCAGATTACTCAAATTCCAGAGGCGATCGCCCAACTGTCCAATCTGAAACAACTTGACCTCAAAAACAATCAGATTGAAAAGATTCCCGAATGCTTAGAAACACTAGCAAAACTTGAAAAACTCGACCTCCGCAGCAATCCCCTGCCCATTTCTCCAGAAGTTCTAGGGCCTGCCAACCTGAGAGAAGAACCCGGTACTCCCGCCGCCATTTTCAACTACCTCCGCCAACTCCGCAGCGGCGAAGTCCTCCCCCTCAACGAAGCCAAAGTCCTCCTCGTCGGGCAAGGAAGTGTCGGCAAAACCTCCCTGATCAACCGCCTCACCCACAACCAATACAACCCCAACGAACCCCAAACCGACGGATTAAACATCACAGACTGGAAAATTACAGTCAACACCAAACCAGTCAAACTCAACGTCTGGGACTTCGGCGGACAAGAAATCTACCACGCCACCCACCAATTTTTCCTTACCAAACGCAGCCTTTACCTCCTCGTGTGCAACTGCCGCACCAGCGAAGACGAAAACCGCCTCGAATACTGGCTGAAACTGATCGAAAGCTTCGGCGACGCCTCCCCCGTCATCCTCGTCGGCAACAAATGCGACGAACAACCCCTGGATCTCAACCGCAAAGCCTTGCGCGACAAATATCCCAACATCAAAGCCATTATCGAAACCTCCTGCGAAAGGGGAACCGGCATCGACGAACTCCGCAGCGCCATCCACACGGAAATCTCCGAACTCAAAGAAGTCTACGATCTTTTGCCCCTAAGCTGGTTCCAAGTCAAGCAGCGCCTGGAAAACCTCGACAAAGACATCATCAGCATCAGCGAATACGCCACCATCTGCGCCAAAGAAAACATCTTTGAAGAAACCGACCAAACCCAACTGATCGGACTGCTGCACAACCTGGGCATTGTCCTCAACTTCCGCGAACACCCCATCCTGCAATCCACCAACATCCTCAATCCCCACTGGGTGACAGAAGGCATCTATGCCCTCCTCAGCGACGACGCACTCAAAGTCAAAACCAAAGGTATTCTCTCCTACGCCGACCTCAGCCGCATCCTGGACTCAAATAAATATCCCAGCCAGCGTTACCACTGCCTCACCGGGTTGATGGAGGAATTTGAACTCTGCTTCCCCGTCAGCAATTGCCCGCCGACTTTCCTCATCCCCGGCATTTTGCCCAAAGAGGAACCGCAAAACACCAAACTCCAAGGCGAAACCCTGGAATTTCAATATCACTACCGCATCCTCCCCGACAGCATCCTCTCGCGGTTCATCGTCCTCATGCACGAGAAAATCCACAACTGCACCCACTGGCGGACGGGGGTTATGCTGGAGTACCGCGAAGGCGCTGAGGTGTACAACATCGCCCGGATCAAATCTGACCCGGAAGATGAGAAAATCTTTATTGCCGTTAGCGGGCGGGAATCGACGCGGCGTTCTTTCCTCAGTATGATTCGCGATACGTTTACCAAAATCCACAATTCTTTTGCCAATCTGGAAATCAGTCAATGGGTGCCGGTTCCCGGTTATCCCGATGCCGATCCGCTGGATTATGATGAATTGCTAGGGCTGGAGGATATGGGCGAGAATACAGTGCGTGTCGGCAAACTTAAACTCAAACTCGATTTGCGGCAGTTGCTGGATGGCTATGAGTCGATCGAACGTCGGCGCAGAAACCAAATGGGCGATGAAAAATACGGAAGAGAATATGACGACCTTGTAGATATCGCTAAACTAGCTGTTAGTAGACCAATTATTAATAAAGCCGAAGCAAAAATGACTCAAAATTCTTCTGAAACCAACAACTTTCAAGGTGCTTTTCAAGGTGCTAACTTTTCCGGCAATATCGGCGGTTCGTCGAACAGCGCCGAAGTTGGCGGCAATCAATCAGTGCAAAATAATAACGCCAATACTACGGAACTTTTGAAACTGATTTCATCGATGCGTGACACCGCCGATCAGTTTCCCGAAGACATCCGCGATGAGATAATTATTGATATTGAAGATGTCGAAGCCGAAATCAAAAAACCGGAAAGCCAATGGAATAAAACCAGATTAAAGAAAAGCTTAACAGCTATTGTAGCGGCGGGTACTGCGATCGCAATTCCGATCGCAGGCATGACTGATTTTGCTAATACGGCGATCGATGTCGGTCAAAAGCTGGGTATCGAACTCAAGCTACCGTCACGACACTAAATCATTTAAAATTAAGGTAATTGGGGGATCATCGCCCCAATCATTCCAAAAACCTGGGTTGTGCCATGCGTAAAATTGTACTATTCATTGCATCTAGTTTGGACGGTTATATCGCGCGATCGAATGGCGATATTGACTGGCTGTTTACAGACCAAAATTACGGTTATAGTAAATTCTTAGATAGCATCGATACGGTTCTCATGGGTCGAAAGACTTACGAACAAGTTCTAACTTTTGGCGAGTACCCGTACCAGGAAAAAAAGAGTTATGTTTTTACGAAAAATCTAGATTTTCAAGCCACTTCGGATGTCGAAGTGGTAACAGATTTAGAGAGTTTTGTCAATGATTTGCGCTTGCTTGACGGCAAGAATATTTGGTTGGTGGGAGGTGCTCTGCTGATTCGCGATTTCCTGAATCAAAACTTTGTCAACGAAGTGATTCTCTCGGTTCATCCGCTTATTTTAGGCGAGGGAATTCCTTTATTTGTTAATCCCATAAATACTACAGCTTTGCAGTTAACTGGATGTCAGACATACAGTTCTGGTATGGTTCAGCTATCTTATGATGTCGCGACTTGAGGGCGCTCGCAGCAGCTTGCGCGCTTTCGCTATAAGATAGATATAGAAGCTGTATGAGGGAGAAATGGCTGCTAGAGATTTATTTCACGATGCTGTAAAAAAAGCGCTTCAGAAGGAGGAGTGGGAAATCACCGCAGATCCGCTGATCGTCAAAATTCAGGGTGTTAAGTTTGAGATTGATTTAGCCGCAGAGAAGATTTTGGCGGCGGAAAAATTAGGGCAAAAAATTGCTGTTGAAATTAAAAGCTTCCTCAAGAACTCTGCAATTACTGACTTTCATCTCGCCTTGGGTCAATTTTTGAATTATCGGCTTGCCTTACAAATCAAAGAACCGGACAGAACACTGTATCTAGCAGTACCCTTTGATACTTTTGACTCGTTTTTTCAAGAGCCATTTATACAAGAAGCGGTCAATGTGTATCAACTTAAACTCGTCGTTTACGATCCGCAAAAGGAGGTAATTGTGGAATGGAAAGAGTAGAACATTACCGCCAGTGTATCCGCAAATTGCTCACTCAACAAGCAACGATAGAAAAGCCTAATTCAGACGTTGAATGCCAACTTGTTTTTGATGGGGAACATGACCACTATCAGTTACTAGATGTTGGCTGGGAGGGGCTAAAGCGGATATACAACTGTTTCATTCATTTGGATATTAAGGATAGCAAAATTTGGATTCAGCGCAATATGACCGAAGTGGATCTTGCACGGGAATTTGTAGAGATGGGAGTGTCTGAGGAGGATATTGTGTTGGGGTTACATCCACCTTACAAGCGTCCGCATACTGGATTCGGAGTAGCGTAAAGGAAAATGCGATCGCAGATGATGAAATGTGTTTGCTACTTTTTGCTATTAATATCTTTTTTCTCGGTGGCGCTTCCTGCTGAGGCATCTGTATGCCGCAATTATCAAGGGCGCGAGATTTGTATTGTAGATATCAAACGCAGTGCAAAAAATTATTGGGAATACAGGGTAATTCTGAGTGTTGATGGAGTGAAACAGCCTCTAGAAGTCTACAATTGCCGCGATCGCACTACAGTTAAGAAAGATGGAACTGTTTTGGCGTTTGGACAAAACAACCCTGGTGAAATCGTCTGCCGTTTTTTTAATCAGAAATAAGCAAATGAAGTTATTGTAAGGTGCGCTTCGGGGTGAATGTGGCAACCACAAACTCAAGAATTTTTCCCGAAGCGCAGCCTACGTTAGAATTTGCCGTCTACTGCTGAAACGCAGCGTTCGCAAATTAGCGGATGTTCGATCGACTCTCCGACGTGAGTCGAGTAATTCCAGCAACGATCGCACTTTTCCCCGTCTGCTTTCACTACACCAATCGCCAACTCAGGAGACTGATAACTGTACGGCAATTCCTGCAGAATTGCATTCGATTCTACCAGTTCCACTTCCGAAGTAATGAACAAATACCGCAGTTCGTCTACACCGTTGCCGGTCATTGTAGAATCGTGCCCTGCAGCTATTTCAGCAGGAATTTCTGGTTTGGGTTCGATCGCAACTAATTCTGCTTGCGGGATTTGGGGTGTTTCTACAAACACTTTTTCGGCTGGGGCTGTTTGTGCGATCGCCTCTGTTTCTACAAGCACAAGCGCTGTATCTAATGCCGGTGCGAGGACGATCGCCTTTGTTTCTGCAAGTACAAGCGCTGTACTCCGGCCCACCACATCTGCTGTCAGGAAATCAATTTGTTCTGCCAGTTGTTGACGGTTGGCGGCAAACAGCAAGTGACGGAAAGCAAACCAGATTGTAAATAAGATGCCGATGACTTCAAAGAGGCCTCCCAACATCGGAATCTGATTCATCGTATCCAAAATCGCCAGCGTTACTCTGCCCGTTACTAACACAGAGGCTAACAGCCCAAGTGTTACCAAAACTTGTTGGTATTCTGTAAAAAAGTTGCCCGCGTATTCAGGCAAATTAGCTACAAACTCGGCGGCTTGATCTAAGATTGGCTGCGAATCTGAAGCCGACAGTTCAGGGACAGAATACTCTACTATCTGAGAAGGTTGATCGCCCTTTTCTATCGTTGCCTCCTCTACATAAATTGTCTTTTCTGTCAAGAGTTTGGCAACTTTTGCCGCTTGTTCTTCCTGTTTATCTTGTGCTGCTTTTGCTTTCTCCTCTGCTGCTAACTCGATGACGGAATTTTGCGATCGCACATAATCCACCAATTCTTCGCTGCTGGGATTCAAAGCTTCCAATTGCTGTCTTTTTTCGACATCGGGAACGTACAATAAAACCTTAGCTTCCAAAGAAGAACCGATCGCCTTTTCAATCCTGGCTTGTTCCAAAACCTTGTTAACTTCGCCGCGCACTTGTCGCAAATACTGCCAGCGAGTAGCCAATTCTGGATTGTGCCATGAAGCATCAATTTGCACCCAGCCGGCTTCAAACACCGACTTGTACGGAGTCGGATAGGGAAGGTACTGCCAAATATCCTCAGCCATGTGACACAAAACAGGTGCGATCGCCCTTGCTAAATTCTCCACAGCAATGGCAATCACCGTCTGACAACTGCGGCGGCGACGGGTATCTGTCGCGCTGATGTAAAGTCGGTCTTTGGCAATATCCAAGTAAAAATTCGATAGATCTACCGTGCAGAAATTCTGCACAGTTTGGAAAAATCGGGAAAATTGGAAGCTGTCAAAAGCATCTTGGACTTCCGCAAAAACTTCGCCCATTCTATGCAGCATATAGCGGTCGAGTTCCGGCAATTCCTCGTAAGCAACGGCATCTTTTGCCGGATCGAAGTCATGCAAATTGCCCAGCAAAAACTTAGCTGTATTGCGAATCTTGCGGTAAACATCCGACTGCTGTTTGAGAATGTTTTTGCCCAAAGGCACATCGGCTGAATAGTCTACCGAAGACACCCACAACCGCAAAACATCGGCTCCATATTCCTTAATTACGACTGCCGGATCGACGACATTGCCTTCAGATTTGCTCTGCTTCCGGCCTTTTTCATCCAGCACAAAACCGTGAGTCAAAACTGTTTTGTAAGGAGCAACGCCGTTAGTTGCTACACTGGTCAGCAAGCTGGATTGAAACCAGCCGCGGTGTTGGTCTGAACCTTCCAAATAGATATCAGCAGGATAGTTTAATTCCGATCGCCCTTGGGCAACTGCGGCCCAGGAAGAACCCGAGTCAAACCACACATCCATCGTGTCGGTTCCCTTGCGGTAAGTGCGGCCGTTATTGCGGTAAGATTCGGGGAGTAATTCGGCGATCGACAATTCCCACCAAGCATCGGAACCCTTCTCGGCAAAGATGGCTTGCACATGGGCGATCGTTTCTTCATTTAACAGCGGTTCGTTGGTTTCTTCATCGTAAAATACGGGAATCGGAACGCCCCAAGTCCGCTGGCGAGAAATACACCAATCGGATCGATCGCCCACCATTGCAGTAATCCGATTTTCCCCTTGGGCGGGAATCCAATTCACACCGGCGATCGCTTTTAAGGCTTCATCTCGGAACCCTTCAACGGAGGCAAACCACTGTTCCGTCGCCCGAAAAATAGTCGGCTTTTTCGTGCGCCAATCGTAAGGATAAGAGTGAGCGTAACTTTCCTCTTTAATCAAACAATTTGCTTCGGCAAGGGCATCAATCACCGCGCTATTGCCGTTTCCGAGGACATTTAAACCTGCGAACTGTCCTGCTTCTGCGGTGAAATTTCCGTTTTCATCTACGGGTGTTAAAACTGGCAAACCGCAGCGTTTTCCTACTATAAAGTCTTCTTGTCCGTGTCCCGGTGCGGTGTGCACTAATCCCGTCCCGGAATCAGCGGTAATGTAGTCGCCGCCGGCAACGATCGGACTTTCGCGATCGAACAGCGGGTGTTTGTAGATGCAACCTTCTAATTCTTTGCCTTTGAAGGTGGCAAGTATTTTTAATTCAGTGTTAAAAGTTGCCGACAGCCGATCGACCGCATCGACAGCTACTAACATAAATTGTTGCGCGATGTGGGAATTTGCCGGCGGTTCCACCACCGCATAAGTCAGTTCGGGATTGACTGCGATCGCCAAGTTTGCCGGAATTGTCCAGGGGGTAGTCGTCCAAATCGCCGCCCAGAGGCTCGGCATATAGCGTTTGAGCTTCGACTGCAAAGATTTTGACAATTTTTTCACATGGAAGCCCACGTAGATGCTGCGCGACGTGTGGCCTTCGGGATATTCCAGTTCGGCTTCGGCGAGGGCTGTTTTCGAGCTCGGACTCCAGTGAACAGGTTTAAAGCCGCGGTAGATGTAGCCTTTGAGCACCATTTGACCGAAAACGCCGATTTGAGCGGCTTCGTATTCGGGTTTCATGGTTAAATACGGGTGTTCCCAGTCGCCCCAAACGCCGTAGCGCTGGAAGGATTCGCGCTGCTGTTCCATTGTTTGCTGCGCGAAGGCGGAGGCTTTGCGGCGGAGTTCGATCGGGGTAAGATTTAGCCGATCGTCCGATTTCATGTTCTGCAATACTTTAAGTTCGATCGGCAATCCGTGACAATCCCAACCGGGAACGTAGCGGACTTTTTTGCCGCGCAGCATTTGGTAGCGGTTGATAAAGTCTTTAAGGATTTTGTTGAGGGCGTGGCCGATGTGGAGTTGTCCGTTGGCGTAGGGGGGCCCGTCGTGGAGGATGAACAAATCGCCTGGGTTATTTTCCGAAAGGCGATCGTAGATTTCTTGATCTGCCCAAAATTGTTGCAATTCTGGTTCCCGTTTGACGGCGTTGGCGCGCATATCAAACTTGGTTTTGGGCAGGTTTACTGTGTCTTTGTAAGATTTAGCTTCCATTTTTGACAAACTTTTTATGTAGTTAGTTGTTAGTAGTTAGCGGTTATTTGAGAGATGATATCAAGTCCGGTTAAATAATCATAATTAAGTTTCTACTGAGAACTTTTGTTTTCTCTCGTCCTTGAAGTGCTGACAACCAGAAATTATAGTATAGGCGATCGACCGCACATTTGATCGAACCAAATCCGTAGAGAGCTCTCTCTTCTCTTCCTCTGCGCCCTCTGCGCCCTCTGCGGTTAAATCATTCATAAATCGAGGTGGCGCTACTCAGTCAGCCAACTGAACATTTGACCAACAGTCAGATTGAAGGATTGGGCAAAGGTTGGAACAGGGATGCGATCGCCCGCTTCTTCAAAAACTGCTATGGTGCGATCGGCAAAATAGACAAATACCAGTTCTTCTTCCGGGTCAATCAACCAGCCCATCTCGGTTCCGTGGCCGAGACTGTAGAGAATGTTGCGGACGACTTTAGTTTGACTTTGGTCGGGGGAAAGAATTTCGATTGTCCAGTCGGGGGCGATGGCGAAAGAGTTGGCTACTTCGCCGTTTTCATCGCGGAGAATGCGTTCCCAGGTAAAGACTGCAAGATCGGGTACTGTCGATCGACCGCCAAAGGTACAGCGCAATTCTGGATAAGCGCGGGCGATGCGTTGCGGTTTGAGTACCCGGTTGATGTCCGCACCCAAATCGCTTTGAATTGTGCTGTGTTTTCCTTGGGGCATAGGTTTCTGGATAATTTGACCGTCGATGAATTCGCTGGCGGGTTTGGTTTCCGACAGTTGGAGAAATTCATCGAGAGTCAAAGATTTGGCCGGGGTTTGAACCATTGTGTTTATTCAGTTTAAGTTGAATTTGTATTAGTTAAGCGATGGTGCATTTAATTTATACTCACATCTTGCACTATTTTTAAGAACAGGCTTTCCGGCCTGTTCCACAAAAAAGCATAAATTTGCTTGTGGGATTCTCCGCGAAAGAAAACACACCCCAGTCCTTCTAAGAAACTCAAGTGCGATCGCGGTTGAACTCGTTTGACGGCGAGTCCGACAGGGATTTCAATCCCTGTCTCATAGCGCAAGTCCTCTGCAAGAGGACTGAGGAGGTTGATTAACGTGCATTGCGAAACTCAACATCGAGTTAAATTGAGACTTGCAGTCGGTTTTATGCGAAACTCAACATCGAATTGAATTGACACTTGCAGTCGGTTTTAACCGACTTTTGCTATGAGACAGGGAATTCATTCCCTGTCGGATCTTCAAAAACTGCTATGGTGCGATCGCGGTCTAACTCGTTTGACGGCGAGTCCGACAGGGATTGAAATCCCTGTCTCATAGCGCAAGTCCTCTGCAAGAGGACTGAGGAGGTTGATTAAGGTGAAATGCGACACTCAACCTCAATTTGAATTGAGACTTGCAGTCGGTTTTATGCGAAACTCAACATCAAGTTAAATTGAGACTTGCAGTCGGTTTTAACCGACTTTCGCTATGAGACAGGGAATTCATTCCCTGTCGGACTGTCGGACTAGGGCAAGTGAAAACCCCTCATAGAAATACTCCCAACCCGCGGCTAACGGCATTTCCCATACGATCGCACAATGACGCGGCCGGCACTCCCTGTCCTTCCTGTTCCCATTTTTCCACGAGTTGGCGGCCCAGGGGCGTGAGGCGAAAACTGTCGGTAATCCCTTGTCCGTCTACTTCCCGCCGCAAAACGCCGACTTGGATCAGCCACAGCAGGGAGTTTTCAGCTACGAGTTCGGATACGGGCGATCGCGTGTAGCCGCTTTCGACACCGGAATTTGAGGCGATCGCAGTTAGGAAAACACTGTTATCGCGGATGGTCTGGAAGAAGTGTAATTGAAAAGGGGAACAGCGAACGGCGCGATCGGCTCTTTTGACAGTGCGATCGGGATAACTAATAGATTTAAACGCTTCGGATGGAATAAAAGTCATTGAGAGAACTTTTGAGTAGCTACTACTTTTATCATCACCTATTTATAGTCAAGAGAGTAGATTTCTCACAAATTTACCTAAATTATGATAGAGGCTTAACAGAGTCCCAACTGGCGTATGATTAATACTCAGGCTGCAAGTGCTGATCGTCGCTGGGCGAGCGCCTATTTTTACAAATACTCCAAATGATTGTTCATTTCTTCAGCATTCACTACCTCCCAAATTAATACTAATCATTGCAAAATTTCCCCTATCGATTTACTGGTTTGCGGACAGTAAACAATACCCGCGTGAGACAAACCTGCATGATGCAGTCTTAAAAAATCCGTATCTTGGGTAAAAATTACTCGCTCTTGAGACAGGGAAAATGCTAATTGTTGTTCATCAGATTGCCCGATCATTCCTTCTTCTGGAGTTGTAGTGATATCAATTCCACGTCTTCGCAATCCATTTCCTATGGCAAGAGTTATATTTTCGTCTAGATGAAATTTTATCTTAGCCATGTTGACGATTTTTTAATTTTTGTTGCAATAGCGATGGGGTTTGAGCTTGCAATTGGCTGGCAAATTCTGCATCTGCTTCGATTGCCGAGCGAATTTCATCTCGACGATCGTGATAATAGGCTAAAGCTGCATAGATGTCAGATAAAGTAATACTCGGATAGTGATATAGAATTTCGTCTGGTGACATTCCCATCTGTTCGTGCCAAACAACTATATCCTGAACTCGGATGCGATGTCCGGCGATACGGGGTTTTCCGCCACAGATTCCTGGGGTGATTTCGATATGTTCTTTAATGACGGCGATCGACATGGTAGGGAATTAATATAGGATGTGTCTTCTATTTTAGGACAGGTTAGACGAGTTTGGCTGTAAAAACCATTTTAGGCGATCGCTTTTCTGAGTTGCAAAGATGACTACTCCAAATTTTGAAACAGCCAACCAGGCAGCATATTAATGCGGACTTAACTAATCATCCCTTCAATTTCTGGATCGGTAAACCCAAATTGTCTGAAAATCCGCAACACATAAGCTGGTGACATTTCCCAGCACCCATATCAATTGTAACAATCCTTTTTCTGCCTTCAATTTCACGCACATACAAACGATGATATTTTTTCCCCTCTCGGTAAAACTGACATCCGTTTTGTTCTTAAATATTAATTAATGCTTTAGGTTTTAAAGATGGAAGGTTTTTAGGTATAAACTTTCCTAAGTTCATAAATGTCTGAAGCTGCTGCATCTTCTAAAGTCAGAAACTCGTGTAATTCATTAATAGAAATAGGACTGAGATAAACATCAGACTCGGATTCATATACTTCGGAAAATGACTCTATAGCTTGTTTTAGTTTATCAATAGATTGTTCGGGAGTATTGCCTTGTCCCACCAATCCATTTTCTAAACACAAAGAAACCCAATAGTCAGCACTTTTTCTGATAATTACAGTGTATAAATCAATCATATTTTATTGAAAAATTAGTTTGAATTGACTCAGCAAATTTTAAAAACACACTAATAATTTAACACAAAATCACCCATCTGAGAATTACCTCCGCAGATAGACCTCTTTCCCAGCAAGCTATAGAATACTTAGGATAGAGCAATCAATCTACCCACTATGACAGAAGACAAAACATTGACAACCGCTAGCGGAATTCCGGTTGCAGATAACCAGAATTCCTTGACTGCGGGTGAACGCGGGCCTATCCTCATGCAGGATTTTCACCTGATGGAAAAACTGGCTCACTTCAACCGGGAACGCATTCCCGAGCGCGTTGTCCATGCCAAAGGAGCCGCTGCATTTGGCACGTTCACCGTCACCCATGACATTACTCGCTACACCAAAGCTCAGCTATTCTCAGAAGTTGGCAAAGAAACTCAGGTTCTCCTCCGTTTCTCTACAGTAGGCGGCGAACAAGGTTCAGCGGATGCCGAACGGGACCCCAGAGGTTTTTCGATGAAGTTCTACACCGAAGAAGGAAACTGGGATTTAGTAGGCAACAACACGCCTGTTTTCTTCATCCGCGATCCGCTCAAATTCCCTGATTTGATCCACACGCAAAAGCGCCATCCCCAAACGCATCTCAAAGATGCTGACGCGAAGTGGGATTTCTGGTCCCTGAGTCCAGAAGCTTTGCATCAGATAACTATTCTGTTTTCCGATCGCGGTACGCCGAAAAACCACCGCCACATGGACGGTTTTGGCAGCCATACGTTCAGCCTCATCAATGCTCAAGGAGAACGGGTTTGGTGCAAATTCCACTTCAAAACCATGCAAGGTATTGACAATTTCACCGCCGAAGAAGCGACGCAGATCAAAGGCGAAGACCCCGATCATGCGACTCGCGACTTGTTTGAGGCGATCGACCAAGGTAATTATCCCAAGTGGCGGTTTTGCATTCAAGTAATGACCGAGGCCCAAGCCGCAGAGTATCGCGAAAACCCCTTTGACTTGACAAAAGTGTGGAAGCACTCAGAGTTTCCGTTAATTGACGTGGGAATTCTTGAACTCAATCGCAATCCACAAAACTTTTTTGCGGAGGTAGAACAGGCGGCATTTTCTCCTTCTAATGTCGTTCCAGGTATTAGCTTCTCTCCCGACAAAGTGCTGCAATCTCGCATCATGTCTTATGCAGATGCTCAACGCTACCGTCTCGGTGCAAACTATCAGCAATTGCCCGTCAATCAACCAAAGTGTCCGGTGATGCACTATCAACGGGATGGCGCAATGGCACCGGGTAACAACGGTGGTAGCGGGCCCAACTACGAACCCAACAGCCACGAGGACGCGCCGAAGCAAAACTCGGTCTATGCTGACCCAGCTTGGGACTTAGGAAATGTCAAAGTCGATCGCTACGATCACCGTAAGGGCAATGACGATTACACCCAAGCAGGAGACCTCTATCGCTTGATGAAACCCGACGCACAGCAGCGGCTTGTCGCTAACATTGTGGAAAGTTTGAGTGCAGCAAAACCGGAGATTCAGATGCGCCAATTGTGCCATTTCTTCCGCGCCGATCCGAATTACGGCCGCCAAGTTGCAGAAGGTTTAGGAATTGCGATCGATCCGTCTATGATGCCCGCTGCTGGTCAACCGGTTGGTGTGTAGAACCCGCGAACATTCAATTAGACATCTGCTTTTTAGCAGATGTCTATTCTCACATCTTGCAGTATTCTCGCTGAACAGGCAAGATGCCTGTTCCACAAGAAAATCTACTCTTTGTGGAACAGGCATCTTGCCTGTTCAAAAAAGGATTATTGACAAAGGTGCAAGATCTCAGTATTGAAACTATGCGTGTAACAGGCACTCTTAGCCCGCGTCTGAGGTGCAAGTTAAATGCAGTAAAGCTTAACGTCATGGAGTTGGGGGCGATTAAGAGCGGGATAGCTTCGCTTCACGCGATTTTTAGCAATTGTCTCTTGAAAAGGCACAGAACCAAGTAAAATAACTTGAGGAACTGCAATAAAAACCAAACAAGAGAAATCAAACTATGACATTACCAATTGGCTGTGCCGCTCCTCAATTTACCGCCAAAGACACCAACGGCAACACCGTCTCTCTCTCCGAATTCGCCGGTAAAACCGTAATCTTGTATTTCTACCCCAAAGATGACACCCCAGGCTGCACCAGACAAGCCCAAAGCTTCAAAGCAGCCCATGAAGAATACAAAGGCAAAGATATAGTAGTTCTCGGTGTCAGCCGAGACAACGAGGAATCGCACCAAAAGTTCACAGAAAAATATGGTTTGCCTTTCCAGCTATTAGCAGATGTTGATGGCACGATTACCAAGGCTTATGATGTCGAGAAAGGCGATTATGCCAAGCGCGTCACCTTCGTCATCGATGGTACCGGCAAAATTATTCAGGTTTATGAAGGAGAAAATCTGAAAGTTGACTCTCACGCTCAAGATATTCTCGTCACCATAGTTTAGTCGAAGTTTAGCCGATCGCACTAACACTCCTGCACGCACCAAACGGCTAAAAACCCGGTTCCTTCCTAGATGCCTCGTTGTTATAGGCAATATTCTCCTAGGAACCGGGTTTTTTTCGTAATTCCTGATCGAAAGCATCCAGGATACAAGCCGCCGGATTCATCCGTGGGGTCAATGCTTCAATTCTTTAATCTAAAATCTAAAATCTAAAATCTAAAATCTAAAATCGATTGACTCAGCAAATGAGGGGTCAAGGGTACAGGGGGAAGCAACCTACTCGAACTAAATTCCTTCTCTCAAAACTTGCTGCACAAATCCGCTCAACCAGGCATATATTCGGTTAAGGTGCTTATTGTACGCCTAAAGTTATACCAATTTTAAAAAAGAATGCAACAGTATTCTTGTCCCCCCCCTTAGCAAGGGGCGGCTAGGGGGGGTCGAAGAGTGTTGCACGATTTTAGAGAAATGGTATTAGATTTGTGACGCAACTTCCGCCAATAATTAAAAACTTATACTGGAAAAGGCATTAACCGCCCGTAGGCTAAATCTAGGGGCGATTTTGTCCTGGTTCAGGTCATTGTGTTTGATAAAATCAGAAGTTATCCTTGCTTTAGCTGAATAACTAAGTAGGTAGAGGGATATATAATGACAACCAACAACATTATTTTGAGTTACTTAGGCCCACGAGAAATTGAGGCCAATAGAGCCGCTGTCTTAGTTGGCACTTTTGACAAAAATCTAGTGGCAGCGATTTCAGCATTAGAAGGCTCAAATGCCCTGAATGTAGGGATAAATCTCTCTAGAGGCATTTGGAACATCAGTTTAGAAAAAGGATTCGATAGCACAGGAACTCGCACAGTGCAGGTGAGGGCAACTGATAAGACCGGCAAAGTTATCGGCCAACAAACAATTAACATCAAAGTTAATCCTGCTTCTGTGTCACCTGCTCAATTTTTCACTTTAATTACTCTCAACGATACCAAATTCAAAGCCGGAACACTGCCCGCCAGCAATCTCAACAACCTGCAAAAAGCGGACATACCAGCCGGGAAAATTTATCAAGTTATCGACTACGAGTTAGAAGACGGTCACCTGAATATTCAACTAAATAATCCAATTCCTCCGGTGGGAACCTCTGGTTTTTTCTACGAAAAACACGTACTCATAACCAAAGGCGCAAAAATTCTGATATTCGATCGCGCCGAGTTGCCGACCCCGCCGCCTGGAATGCAGTTAATGTGGGTGATCAAAAAGACCTGGTTAAAGTTCACCCCCGCAGATTCGGGAACTTTAGGCCCAACTCAGAAATTACTATTTAACCCAGGAGAAACTTTCAATCTTCTCGGCTACGCTTGCGTGGAAAACCATTTCCGAGTCGCTTTTGCTCAGGCAGTTCCTAACTTAGGAACTTCGGGATTTCTGTACTGGCAGCACGTCCAAATTTTGCGAGACGGGAGGGGAATTGAGTATGATAGAAATGCGGTTACGATGACTGTAATCAAAACGACTGTGTTTAAAAAGCGGCCGATAAATGCCGCTAGCCTGCCACCCCAAGAAAAAATTACCTTGCCGGCGGGAATGATTTACGGAATTGCCGGATTCTTGATCGAACAAAGCCACATTAAAGTCTCGCTGACCGAGAATTTGCCGCAATTTGGCAATACAGGTTTCATTTATCCCGATTTTGTGCAATTCAGCCGCGGTGGCAAATCTTTTAATCCCGCTGTGAATTTAACTTATCAAGGGCCGTCAGAAGTTTTAGTAAATCAGCCGATCGTCCTTCGGGGTACTTTTGATCGGCAACAAGCAGCAAAAATTGACGTGATAGCTGAGGATACATTTCCCCTAAGCGTCACGCTAAACCAAGAAGCGAGCACTTGGCAAGTTAATTTGTCTAAAGGATTTAGCATAGCGGGAGCTCGGTGGCTCAGGTTGCGGGCAACTGACAGCAAAGGCAACGTTACTGGCAGCCAAATAATTTACATTACCGTAACTTCCGATCCGCTAACTGTCGGACGAGGTTTGACCTTAAAGATAGTTTCTGACACTTTGTTTAAGGTGGCTCCCCTTGATTCTTCCCGGCTCAACAATCAGCAAAAAGTTTTTGTCAAAGCAGGCCAGACTTTGGCCGTTAGCAAATACGGATTTATTGACGGGCATCTCAAGGTGGTTCTGGATTCAGCAATTTGGCCGATCGGCACTTTTGGCTATTTTTATGAACCCGACGTTCAGTTGGCAAAAGGTACTCAAATCCTAAAATTTAACCTGGCTGACGTACCGAATAGCAACGTCAGCGCTCAACTGTTGGTAACTCAAACAACTCAGATTAAAGCTAAACCCGAAGATTCATCGAAACTGCCTGCAAATCAAGTTGCTGACCTACTTTTAGGGACTACCTATGCCATTACTGGTTATGCCTGCATTTTGGGGCATTTCCGAGTAACTCTAGCCGAATCTATTCCCGGTTTCGGCAATATCGGATTTATTTATTGGCAGGACGTTAAAATTAAAAAAGACGGCAAAGAAGTTCCCTTTGACCCGGATGCTTTGACGATGACAATCCTGCAAGCAACTGTGTTTAAAAAACGGCCGGTAGATTCTGCTAGCCTGAGCAGTAGCGAGAAAACTACGCTGCCTTTAGGTCGAGTTTACGGCGTGAACAGCTACGGTGCGGAAGGATCTCACCTGAAAGTTTCCCTGACTGAAGAACTGCCGAATTTTGGCAATACAGGTTATGTTTTTCCTAGTTTTGTTCAGTTCAAGCGGGGAGATAAAATTTTCGATCCGGTTCCGAACAATGTGGAATTGAACGTGCCGTATTTTTCGCAGCGGGACAATCCGCGTTTTAACTGGTCTACTTGCAACGTAACTTCGATCGCCATGGTGCTTTATTATTATGGCCTTCGTTCTGAGTGGGGCGGACAGTTGGAGGATGAGTTGTTGCAGTGGTGTTTCGACTATGCCGGCCAGGGTTCTCAAACGGATCACAGTGTGCTTTCGGCGCTGATTCAGGCCTACGGGTTTAAGACGAGTTTTAGTACGACTCGCCAATGGGCCGATGTGCGATCGGAATTGCTGAATCGGCGACCAGTAGTTTTAGCTGGAGATTTTACTGCGGCCGGTCACATTCTTACTGTAATTGGCTACAATTCTCAGGGTTATATAGTGCAAGATCCTTGGGGAAATGCACTCACTGGTTACAGCGATACTGAGGGGAGAAAGTTGATGTATCCCTACAGTTATGTCAATCAAGTTGCTGGGCCAGATGGGAATGTTTGGGCGCATTTTATCTATCCATAATCTACTCTACTGTTAGCAATTTGTGAGGCACTACGCCTATTAGTAAGGTGTGTATAACAGCTATTAGTAATGTACTTAATGCACACCCTACCTAACTTAGGAAATCTTGCGCTTAATTTTGAGTTTTGCTGCGCCAATACCTAAAAAGCTCAATCCTACTAAAGTACCGAACCAAGTAGAAGGTTCGGGTACAGCCTCAAACGATCCTTGAATGGCGATCGCATCGTTAGCGCACTCGGCAAAAAAGTTAGCAATATAGTTCCCCGAAGGCATTGAGGATTTATTGAAACTGAATCCGATTGTTTGAGAACCTACTGCATTAAACTGAGCGAAATTAAGACCGAGCACGCTCAAAGTGGCTGGCGTTAAAAAATTGATTTCTCCTACTTTTGTACCCGTAGCAATTGAGTTGAGAACCGTCCAGTCACCTGTTTGTTCAAAGTAGGGATCAGTGGCAGAGAAATCTCCCATAGACGGGGTTCCGCCTTTAGATGCAACTACCGTATTGAATTGGTTTAAATTGCTAAAGCCAGAGTTAGTTTGGCTGACGTTTTTCGCTGTAACATTGCTGTAAACGCCTGTTGTCGCCACGCTGGAGTCATTTCCTTCGGCAAAGCGGATACCAAACAAGCTGCCGTTTGCGTTAGCTGTATTAAAGTTTTGACTGGAAAAATTGAAGAATAAATCGCCGTAGTTGATGTTGCCTCTTTGAGCTAGTGGGTCGGCATATCCTGCTAAACTTAGATTAGAATTGATGGCGATAAAAGCTGTATCTGATGTTTCTTTGATGGCGATGCCATAAAATTCAAATTCCCCGCCGCCGATTTGGGGCCCTGTCACGCCGTCGTTGAAGGAATCGATCGCATAATTCCACCCGTTAGATAGCGTTGCTGCTGTAGCTTTTTGTTGCTGTATTGCGAAAAGGGCACAGAAAATAGCCACTGAGTAAGTCCAGTGGATGCTGTTTTTAGCAATGGATTTCATAAATGCTCCCTGGGAATCATTGTTAAATTGTTCAGTCTGATCGATGGACTATTCTTAATTTTTAGTAAATCATACCTTCCGGCCGAATTTCTTAAAATTTTGCTAAAGTTGGGTCGGGCAATTGCATCATGTTAAATAGATTGCTTAAAACACCCAACCAATGCCAGTAACTAAATATAGGACTTATGCAGAGTATATAGTCTGTCTGCGTCAGTCCTGTATAGGTAAAAATAAACGGACTACCAGGTTTAGGCGGTTGAGTCCAGCAATAAACTGCCGGCGAGTCAAGATCCAGGCTTTACCGGCCCCTACAAGATATTATTGTTTTTTCCCGCCGATCGACTTAATTGATTTTTTATCAATTACCAATGAATTTTGACAAAAAGGGGCATGATGTTGTAGATGCCGATGCCTGCTTCTGTTAATATTTCGATTGTTTGATTAATAATTTTCATAACTTGCCTGTCATCTCCAGCCCTGTTCAATATACCTCTCCAATAATTATTGTGGAACAGGCATCCTCCCTGTTCAAGACAGGCTTTGCTGGAGATGTCTAATAATTATAATTACGTTGGTTGGGATGACTTCATTCCTCAAACTCCTCAACTGCCGATCGCGCACAGCAGTTTTACTCATTTTACCATCAGCGTTCAACCCAACAGGCTCTCAATTGAGCGTCAAAACTGTAAATCAGCACTTTTTCTGTAAGTGCCGCACAAAGCGAGAATTGGAGAATCAAAAAAAATCATACGGCAAGAACGATCGCACGTTTTTAGAACACCCAATCAACTTCCTGCCCTACATCCGCTGCAGGCATCGTGGGTTCCTTCTAACTCGGCCGGTGGTTTCTGCACTTGAAGCGCTGCATAAATCAATCAAATTTTTAAATCCTGTTAATATATCGCCGACAGTTCGTTGACAATCTTGACTCTTCCCTTAAGAACAGAACGCAGCAGGCGGTTGATCGAATGTCTGCATTCATCGTCGAGAGAGTCGTCCAAAACAGCGGCCATCAAGCCGTAGCGATCGGCTAAAGTCAAACAACCCGTATCCGTAACAGAGGCAAGCATTTCGGAAATAGCGCCGGGGAGAAGTTGAACTAAAAACATGAGACGTTCCCTGAATTCGATGCTTATATCATCTCTCGTTCTCCGACAATTAATAGTGACGCTGGCATAGCACACAAGGTGATGTTTTGAGGCAAACTGTGTGACAGCGACCCCTTTAATGTTGTGACGATCTCGTTTTAAGTCTGCGATCGCAGTCACAAAATTAATCTTAGATATTCCAATTTCCCCCTCTTCCCTCCTAAATCTAAAGATTTAGAGAGATTTTTCGGTTTTGTGGGTCTCTTTACCCATTTCCCATGTATAAAACGCATCGGCAGTATGCGAAATATTCATAAAACTCAATATTTTGTAAAAATAGCTACGAATATTTACAATCGTGGGCTTTACATTAGCTCATAACAAAGGTGCATCGAAACAGAGCGATTACCGAATCATCGGTAGCAACTATAACCATAAATAGTTTGGCGACGTTCGAGCCAGCGCCCAGTCAAACTCAAGTTTACAGAAGACTAACCATGCTTAAAAGAAATTCCATCTAGTAACTAAATATACAGTTTTAAATCCATACACTCACTAAGGTTAGCAGGAAACACACACTTTATGCTCCAAGTCAATACCTCCCCACACAAGCCAGCAGCGAGGGTAAACCGATGACCCAAACAGTAGAACCCAAAGCCCAAGCGAGCCTGAACAAGTTTGAAAAACTCAAAGCCGAAAAAGATGGCTTAGCATTAAAAGGCGAACTAGACCACTTCGCAGCAATCGGCTGGGAGGCAATGAACGAAACAGATCGCGAGCACCGCCTCAAATGGCTCGGCATCTTCTTTCGACCAGTAACTCCCGGCAAATTCATGATGCGGCTGCGCTTGCCCAACGGCATCATTACTAGCAATCAAACCAGAACCCTAGCAGAAATCGTCCAACGCTACGGCGACGACGGCAGCGCCGACATCACCACCAGACAAAACCTGCAATTGCGCGGAATTCGCATCGAAGACGTACCCGACATCTTCCGCCGCCTCAAAGAAGCGGGCATGACCAGCATCCAATCGGGCATGGACAACGTGCGTAACATCACGGGTTCCCCAGTCGCGGGCTTGGACGCCGACGAACTGATAGATACGCGGGAACTGGCGAACCAAGTCCAAGACATGATTACGAACAACGGCGAAGGCAACCCCGCGTTTTCAAATTTGCCGAGAAAGTTTAATATTGCGATCGCAGGCTGTCGCGACAACTCAGTCCACGCAGAAATCAACGACATCGCCTTCGTACCCGCTTACAAAGACGGCAACATCGGCTTTAACGTTTTAGTCGGCGG
Organism: Microcoleus sp. N9_B4; assembly: GCF_036701635.1. Classification (NCBI taxonomy): domain Bacteria; kingdom Bacillati; phylum Cyanobacteriota; class Cyanophyceae; order Oscillatoriales; family Microcoleaceae; genus Microcoleus; species Microcoleus sp. N9_B4. The sequence goes on from NZ_JAUBRC010000014.1 coordinate 88,651, forward strand.
TTTCTTCTCCGCCAAACGCTGCGAAGCTGCAATTCCTCTCAACGCATGGGCAAGTCCCAGCGACGTTGTAGATTTGTGCAAAGCAATTTTAACTGTGTTTCGCGATCGAGGCCCAAGAGCAAACCGCCAAAAATCGAGGCTGATGTGGCTGATTGACGAACTCGGAATCGAACAATTCCGAGCCGAAGTCGAACAAGAATTAGGCCGCACTTTGCCCGCCGCCGCGCCCAAAGATGAAATCACCTGGGACAAACGCGACCACATCGGCATCTACGCCCAAAAACAATCAGGGCTAAATTATGTAGGGCTGCACGTTCCCGTTGGACGCCTGCAGGCATCGGATTTGTTCGATTTGGCTAGAATCGCCGAGGTTTACGGCAGCGGCGAGCTCAGGCTCACCGTCGAAGAAAACGTGATTATTCCTAACGTTCCCGACTCGCGGATTGAATCGCTGGTCAAAGAACCGCTGTTGCAGCGTTTTTCCATCAACCCCGCACCGCTAACGCGAGCCTTGGTTTCCTGCACCGGCGCTAAGTTTTGCAACTTCGCCCTCATCGAAACCAAAAGCCGATCCGTGGCAATGATTGAGGAACTCGAAGCCGAACTTTCAGTACCCAAACCGGTCAGAATTCACTGGACAGGTTGCCCCAATTCCTGTGGTCAACCCCAGGTAGCAGACATTGGTTTGATGGGAACAAAAGTTCGCAAGAACGGCAAAACCCTCGAAGGTGTAGACATTTACATGGGAGGCACAGTTGGCAAAGACGCTCATTTGGGTGCTTGCGTCCAAAAAGGCATCCCTTGCGAAGACCTCAAACCGCTGCTGCATCAATTGTTAGTCGAGCAGTTTGGGGCAGTTCCCAAAGAGATTACAGGGGATGTAGCTTTGCTGAATCGGCAACTGCAATTGACGGTTGAGGAGGGCGAAACAGCAGTCTCGGCAGCCAAACCTCAGACATCTACTGTCATTTTCGCTCGATCGGGCAAAGAAGTTGCTTGCAGCGAAGATGAGTTCATTCTCGATGTTGCCGAACGGGCCGGAGTCGAACTTGACAGCAATTGCCGGTCGGGAAGCTGTGGCACTTGCCAGCAGAAACTCCTAGAAGGCCAAACAGTCTACGACAGCAAACCAGACGCGGCGGCAGACTTAGAACCAGGGTTCATTTTAACTTGCAGCGCGCGGGCGATCGGCAAAGTGTCGATCGACGCCTAATCTGACATTGGGAAATGCGATCGGGAAAACCAGATTGTGCCATTTCACAGTCAACAGTCAACAGTCAACAGTCAACAGTCAACAATCATTTCGGTGCAACCGGAATTGATATCACATCTCACATTTCCACAATCTCCAAGTACAACAACAATTCAAGACAAATGAGCAACCTTTCTAGAAGAAAATTCATCATCACCGCCGGAGTAACAGCAGCCGGCACCCTCCTAGCCCACGGTTGCAGTTCCAGTCCCACCACATCTAACGCCACTCCCGGCGGCGCCACACCCAGCGCGACCCCAGCAGTCAACATCAACCCCGCCGACGCCCCAGAAGTTACCGCAGCCAAACTCGGATTCATCGCCCTCACCGACGCAGCACCCTTAATCATCGCCCAAGAAAAAGGGTTATTTGCCAAGTACGGCATGAAAGACGTACAAGTTACCAAACAAGCATCTTGGCCAGTTACTCGCGACAACTTAGAACTCGGTTCCGAAAAAGGTGGCATTGACGGAGCCCACATCTTATCTCCGATGCCTTACCACATGACATTAGGCACTATTACCAAAGGCAATCAGCCAGTGCCCATGTACCTTGTCGCCCGGTTAAATACTAACGGTCAGGCAATTTCGCTTAGCAAAAAATACCTAGATTTAAAAGTAGGTACAGACAGCGCACCGCTGAAAGCAGCTTTTGGCCAAAACGTTCCTGTTGCTATAACTTTTCCCGGCGGTACGCACGACTTGTGGATGCGCTACTGGCTAGCAGCCGGCGGTATTAATCCAGATACAGATGTTTCCGTGATTCCCATACCGCCGCCCCAAATGGTAGCGAACATGAAATCTGGCAGCATGGAAGCCTTTTGCGTAGGCGAACCTTGGAATGCTCAGTTAGTTACTCAAAAGGTAGGATACACCGCCTTAGTAACCGGAGAACTTTGGAAAGACCACCCAGAAAAAGCTTTAGCTTTAAGAGGAGATTGGGTTGACAAAAACCCCAAAGCTGCTAAAGCAATTACAATGGCCGTACTGGAAGCCCAGCAGTGGTGCGACAAGGCAGAAAATCAGGATGAGATGTGCCAAATTATCTCTCAAGATAAGTGGTTAAAAGTTCCAGTAGCAGATATTATCGGTCGCTCTAAAGGTCAAATTGACTACGGTACCGGCCGCATTGAAGCCGCTAGCCCTGTCGCGATGAAATTCTGGGCCGATAATGCTTCGTATCCCTACAAGAGTCACGATGCTTGGTTCTTAGCTGAAAATATTCGCTGGGGTTATATCCCGGCAACTACCGACATCAAAGCAACCGTTGATAAAGTTAACCGGGAAGATATTTGGAAAGCAGCAGCGACAACACTTGGCGTCCCCGCCGCCCAAATTCCTACTACCACTTCTCGCGGTGTCGAAACCTTCTTTGACGGCGTGAAGTTTGACCCAGAAAAACCAGAAGAATATCTGAAGAGTCTGGTAATCAAAAAAGCATAATTAGTTTGTTGACTGTTGACTGTTGACTGTTGACTGTTAACAGTTGACAAACGCCTAAAAGTGATGGTGTTGGACAGAGTGAAACGCAGGGTGCGTTCGACGAACCAAACCTACTGAACTCGGTTCAAAGTATCTACAAATAATCGATTATTCACAATACTGCAAAAACAAAAATGGCAACAAACCTCGCTGTTAGTAAAAGCAAAAATCCAGTAAATTTCGTTCTGGATCAAGTTCAAAAAAACCGCAGAAAAATCATCCGCCCGCTGGTAGCAATTACAGTTCTGCTCATAATCTGGCAAATCCTCTGCAACAGTCCAGAGTCCAGCTTGCCGGGGCCAATCAAAGCTGTTCAAGAAAGCTGGAATCTGATTATTAATCCTTTCTTCGACAACGGCGGTACAGACAAAGGCTTATTCTGGCAAATTTTGGCTAGCTTGCAGCGGGTGGCGATCGGCTTTACTTTGGCAGCAGTTCTCGGCATCAGTTTGGGAATCCTGATCGGTACAAACTCCCTAATGTTCGATGCTTTAGATCCGCTGTTTCAAGTATTCAGAACTATCCCGCCCCTGGCTTGGCTGCCGATCGCCCTGGCCGTATTTCAACAGTTCAATCCCTTTGAAGGCATGGGGGTAAAAGCTAACGAAGTTTCGGCACTCTTCGTAATCTTAATTACAGCAATTTGGCCGATTCTAATTAACACCACAGTAGGGGTTCAACAAATCCCCCAAGACTACAGAAACGTCGCCCGCGTCTTGCGCCTCCCTAACCAAAAATACTTCTGGAAAATCCTGCTTCCCTCTTCTGTTCCTTACATCTTCACTGGCTTGAGAATTGGCATCGGTTTGTCTTGGCTGGCGATCGTAGCTGCGGAAATGTTAGTCGGCGGCGTCGGCATCGGGTTCTTCATCTGGGACGCTTACAACAGTTCTAGACTCAGCGCAGTGATTCTAGCAGTGCTTTATGTAGGAATCGTCGGTTTGATTTTAGACAGAATCGTTGGTTTCATCGCTTCCAAAGTTGTTCCTGAAGAACAAAAATAGAATTTGGTTATTGGTTATTCGTTATTTGTTATTTGTGAGTGGTTGCTTGAGCCAACAAATAACAAATAACCAGTAACAAATAACAAAAAAAGAATAATTAGCATCATACAAATTACAAACTAACCTAAAATAGCCATGTCAGTATTTGTTGAAGTAGACCACGTTGACCGCGTATTTAACTTGCCCAATGGAGAGCAATACATCGCTCTTAAAAATATCGAACTGAAAATTAAAAAAGGAGAATTCATCACCTTAATTGGGCACTCGGGCTGTGGCAAATCTACGCTGCTAAATATCATCGCCGGTCTCGACAAAGCAAGTCAGGGCGGGATTACTTTAGAAGGACGCGAAGTCCGCGATCCAGGCCCGGACAGAATGGTGGTGTTTCAAAATTACTCGCTGCTACCTTGGCTGACAGTGCGCGAAAATATCGCCCTAGCAGTAAATGAAATTTACAGCGGCAATTCTCAAGAAGATCGCGAGTTGGTGATCGAACACCACATTAAATTGGTCGGACTCGGACACGCCGCCGACAAACGCCCGGGCGAAATTTCTGGGGGGATGAAACAAAGAGTTGCGATCGCCCGCGCCCTAGCGATTCGCCCGAAATTGCTGCTGCTAGACGAACCCTTCGGGGCCCTCGATGCCTTAACTCGCGGCGGTTTGCAAGACCAGTTGATGAAAATTTGCGAAGAAAGCAAAGTCACCAGCGTGATGGTAACTCACGACGTGGATGAGGCTTTATTACTGAGCGATCGCATTGTGATGCTCACCAACGGCCCGGAAGCCCAAATCGGGCAAATCCTCGAAGTGAACATTCCCCGCCCCCGCAAGCGCATGGAAGTTGTCAACCATCCGAGTTACTACGCGCTGCGTAACGAAATGGTTTATTTCCTCAACCAGCAAAAGCGGGTCAAACAGCGCAGGGCCCAACAACAACCGCCTGTCATCGCCCGCAACGGCCTGGAAAAAATCAACCTGGACATCGGCTTTATTCCCCTCACCGACTGCGCCCCCTTAGTAGTAGCTAAAGAAAAAGGATTCTTCAAAGCCCACGGCTTGGAAGAAGTTACTCTCAGCCGCGAACCGGGCTGGAAAGCGATCGCCAAAGGAGTCTCCGAAGGACGGCTGGACGCGGCGCAAATGGTCGCAGGAATGCCGATCGGGATGCTGTTGGGCCTCGACGGTGAAGCCCCTGTACCCGTCTGTAGCGCCATGACGCTCTCTCGCAACGGCAATTCGATTGTTTTCAGCAAAGACCTTTACAGACAAGGCATTCGGACATTAGAGGATTTCAAAGCTGCGATCGCCAAGAGTCCCGATAAAGTTCACACCTTGGGCATGGTACACTCCGCCTCCATGCACAATCTGCTGTTCCGCTACTGGCTGGCCGCCGCCGGCATCGACCCCGACCTCGATGTGGGCTTGACCGTGATTCCGCCCCCGCAGATGGTATCGAATTTAAAAGCAGGCAACATTGACGGCTACTGCTCAGGCGACCCCTGGAACTCCCACGCAGTAAACAGTGATACGGGTTTTGTCATGGCCCGTTCCCTCGATATTCTGCCCGGACACATCGAAAAAGTTCTCGGTGTTAGCGAAGATTGGGCTCAGAAATATCCTCAAACCCACCTCGCCCTCGTCAAAGCGCTTTTGGAAGCCTGCGAATACTGCGATGACCGGCGCAACCGCGAAGAAGTCCTAGCATTGATTAGCCAAGAACAATACATCGGCGCAGATCCGAAAGACATCCGTCCAGGGTTCATCGATCCGTACAACTCCGGTACGGAGGCAGAACCAGAAATGCTCTACAACTTCAACCAGTTCTCTGTTGACAAAACCAATTTTCCAGACCGCCTAGAAATGGTGTGGGTGATGGCGCAGATGGCTCGCTGGGGACTGATCCCGTTCCCGAAAAACTGGGTGGAAGTGGTCGATCGAGTTTTGCGGCCCGATGTTTTCGGTCAAGCCGTGCGTGAATTGGGCTTGCCGGATATCGCCAGAGATCGCCGGACGATCGAGCTATTTGACGGCACTGTGTTTAATCTCGACGACCCGATCGACTATCTTCAGAATGTCAAAATCAAACGCGCCGTCCGCATTGAAGAAATCTTAATTGAACAAATAGGCAGTCAGTGTTCCATCAAACTGCCAGCATAACCAGCAAATAGGAAGAGGGAATGAGGAGCCAGAAATCAGGAAACAAGACTCCACATTTCCCGCTTCCTAACTCCCTAATTTCAAATTCTCAATCCTAAATTCTCATGTCTAATTCCCACACCCAAAATCCCAATCCTGAAAATATGCAAACTCTCAAAACTCCCCAAACAACCCAAATTCAAACGCCCAAGCAAGACTTTCTTACTATTAAAGACGTATCGAAAGTCTACGAAACTCCTAAAGGCCCTTACGTCGTTCTCGACGGTGTAAACCTGACTATTAATGAAGGCGAATTTATTTGTTTGATCGGTCACTCGGGCTGCGGCAAATCAACTTTGCTGAATATGATTGCGGGATTCAACGGGCCGACAAACGGAGAAGTAGCCCTGGAAGGTTCGCAGATTACTGAACCAGGCCCCGATCGCATGGTGGTGTTTCAAAACTACTCCCTGCTACCGTGGCTGACTGCTACTGAAAATATTCACCTCGGCGTTGAAAATGTTTACCCGGAAAAGTCCGCAGACGAACACAATACGATCGTCAAGGAACACTTGGAATTAGTGGGGCTGACCGAAGCTTGTAACAAAAGACCGGGCCAATTGTCCGGGGGGATGAAACAGCGGGTGGCGATCGCCAGAGCTCTGGCAACTCGTCCCAAACTGTTGATTTTGGACGAACCTTTCGGAGCTCTAGACCCGATTACCAGAGAAGAGTTGCAGGAAGAATTGCTGAAAATTTGGCGGAAGGAAAAAATTACCGTCATTATGATTACTCACGATATTGATGAGGCTTTGTTTTTAGCCGATCGCATCGTGATGATGACCAACGGGCCAGCAGCTTCCATCGGCGAAGATATGCACGTTCCGTTCAGCCGTCCCCGCAACCGGGCGCGGATTATGGAAGACCCGAAATACTACGAACTTCGCAACTTTGCTTTGGAGTTCCTGTTTTCTCGCTACGCCCACCACGAAGAAGGTGAAGAAACGGACTCGGAGACAGAAGCCGTCGCACTACCGATGCCATTACCTGCTAGCAAAAAGCCTGCGCTTGCTGACAGGTCGATCGCACCTGCACCTTTTGTGTCTCACACTGCCGAACCCCCAGAAGCTTCGCCGGTCAAACGCGGCATCCTGGCAGCCTCGTGGTTCGTAGCAATGGTTACTTTAGCTGCCGTCAATATGTCTGTTGTTTCCAGCCAGCTAAAGCAAGCGAAACTAGCAGAAACTGCACCGCAGGCGCCGACTGCCGGGGCGATTGTGAGTTCTCCCCCCAGCCCGCAAATCGCAGCAAGTTCGATCGCACCGAATGCTAGCCCTGCACCCATTGCAGCAGGAAGTCCTGCACCCATTGCTGCTGCTAACACCGCCACCGCGCCCAATGCAGCCACCACTGCCACATCAGAGATTTCTGACCAAGCCGAACTCGATGCGATCGGGAAGCAGTTGTATGCACAAATCGACCAAAAATGGAGAACAACTCCGACATTTACCGAAAGCTTGACTTATCGGGTCAAAGTCAAACAAAACGGGGATATCCTACAGTTCGATCCCACAAATAAAGCAGCTAAAGATTTCGTCAAAGAAACTCCTCTGCCGGTTTTGCAAACTCCTGCAGGTGCCGCACCAGGCGCTGAAAAAACTGCTGAATTCCAAGTAACTTTTAGCCCCAGCAACGGCGGCGTATTAGAAGTTAAAACAGAGAAGTAGGCGACATAATACTCCCACACTAAATCTCCGATTGGTATTAACAACCCGGTCAAAAGTAGTACCTGCGCGCTATTTGAGTCATGCAAAAATACTTCCTCGCTCCCCTAGGTGGGGGGTGACAAGATTTAGGGCTGGAGTACCTCTGTTTGAGAGGGATTTAAAAGCAGCGATCCACTGACTACAAACCAGATGTTTCGCGAGTTTTAGTAAGATAGCGGTTTATTTTAAGTCAGGGTATTGTCCGTTACTGTGAAGCATTTTTGCGGTAAGTTAGTAATGATTAAAACATTATTTGCAGGAGCCATCAGTTCCGACTATAATGACGAATTACCAATTACCCATTAGCTTTCAAAAATTAGCATCTAAAATCACCAGATGGAAACTATAAAAACTCTTTGCCCATACTGCGGTGTAGGTTGCGGTCTAGAAGTTGTTCCCGACAAAAAACAAAATTGGAAAGTACGGGGCGATCGCAATCACCCATCAAGTCAGGGCATGGTTTGTATTAAGGGAGCAACCGTAGCAGAGTCCATTCGGAGCGATCGGCTACTGTATCCGATGATGCGAGATACTCTCGACCAACCGTTCCGCCGCGCTAGTTGGGACGAAGCTCTCGATGCAATTGTTAACCGCATCCAAACAATTCGCAGCACCAGCGGCCCCGATGCTTTGTGCGTTTACGGTTCGGGTCAATTCGCAACAGAAGATTATTATATTGCCCAGAAACTAATGAAAGGTTGTCTGGGTACTAATAATTTTGATGCTAATTCTCGCTTGTGTATGTCTTCAGCAGTCTCTGGATACGTTCAAAGCTTTGGCTCGGATGGGCCGCCTTGCTGTTACGACGATTTAGAATTAACAGATTGCGCTTTTATTATTGGCAGCAATACAGCGGAATGCCATCCGATCGTATTCAATCGATTAGCCAAATACCACAAAAAGCATCCCCATGTCAAAATGATTGTGGTAGATCCAAGGCGGACTCCGACTGCTGAAGCGGCGGATTTGCACTTAGCAATTAAACCAGGTACGGATATAGATTTGCTTAATGGAATTGCATATTTGCTGTTACGCAGGCAAGCAATAGATTCTGAGTTTATTGAAGAATGCACGGCGAATTTTTCAGCTTTTGCTGAGGTTATTAGCAGCTACACGCCGGATTTTGTAGCCTCGCGCTGCGGCATTACTGTCAGCGAGTTAGAAACGGCGGCAAACTACTGGGAACAGTCGCAGCGGGTTTTGTCGCTGTGGTCGATGGGAATGAATCAGTCGTCGGAAGGCACGGCAAAGGTGCGATCGCTGATTAATTTGCACTTGATGACAGGTCAAATCGGCAAACCGGGATGCGGCCCGTTTTCCCTCACCGGGCAGCCAAACGCGATGGGAGGGCGGGAAGCCGGAGGACTGTCTCACTTGCTCCCAGGCTACCGATTTGTGAAAAATGCTGAACACAGAACCCAAGTCGAGGAGTTTTGGGGAATCGCACCGGGAAGTATTTCCCCGAATCCAGGCCGCACAGCTTGGGATATGATTACCGGTTTGGAAACTGGCGAAGTTGAGTTGCTGTGGATTGCAGCTACTAATCCGGTAGTTAGTATGCCGGATTTGGAACGCACTAAAGCCGCTTTGCTGCGATCGCCCTTTACTATTTATCAAGAAGCTTACTATCCCACTGAAACCTCGGCCTATGCTCACATCCTGCTGCCGGCAACGCAGTGGAGCGAAAAAACTGGAGTAATGACGAATTCCGAACGCCGCGTTACCTTTTGTCCCGGTTTCGACACTCCCTCCGGGGAAGCCCGCGACGACTGGAGCATTTTCGCTGAAGTCGGCCGCCGGTTGGGTTTTGCCCAACACTTTGCTTTCGAGAACAGTGCGGAGGTTTTTAAAGAGTACGCGCAGTTGACGCGGGGTCAGCCTTGCGACATGACCGGCCTCAGCCACGAATACATCCGCCAAGAAGGGCCGCAGCAGTGGCCTTGCCGGGAAAACGAGCCTGTGCATCCAGCGAACGAAGCGAAACGGCTGTATACTGACAGGCGTTTTCACACTCCTGACGCGCGGGCGAGATTTTCGGCCTATCACTCGCGGGGACTGGCAGAACCTCCCGATCCGAACTATCCGTTTGTGTTGACGACAGGCAGAGTTTACGGACACTGGCACACGATGACGCGGACGGGTAGAACAGAGAAAATTAATCAATTGCACCCCGATCCGTTTTTGGAAATTCACCCCCGCGATGCTGCCAAATTGCAGATTAAGGAGGGGGATTTGCTGGAAGTTCGATCGCGCCGCGGCAAGGGGCAGTTTCCGGCAAAAGTCACAAAGGCGATCGCCCCAGGTACGCTATTTGTACCCATGCACTGGGGTTCTCTGTGGGCTGAAGGTGCTGAAGCCAATGCCATGACTCATGCTGCAAGCTGTCCAGATTCCAAACAACCCGAGTTAAAAGCTTGCGCGGTGCAGTTGGTGCTGGTTGGGGCAGAAACTGCGGCAGAAGTTGTCGCAGAAGTTACCGCAGAAGTTGGGGAATTTAATTGGGCAAAATCCACTCTTGCCGTCACTTCTTGAGCTGCCGCCCAACTACGGGATGTTACAAATCACCGAAGAAGGAGCGGGAAGCCGCGGGCGATCGACATGGGGAGGAACGTGGTTGACTTTCGGCGAGCGCTCAGTCAATCACGCTCAGTCGAACGATTGAAGATTTACTCCACAGATGAATCTGGGATTTTGAACAAGACTCTAAAATTTTGCACTCTTCCCGACAGGAGTCCGGGGCTTGTATCCGTTTTTAGGGTAACAACCTCTCTCGATCGAGCAATTTTGAACCCGGACATACTCTACACATAAATCTTAAATCCCAAATCCCAGATCTAAAACCTAACATCGTTATGCCATTACGCAGCCTAAAAACTGCGTTTCCCCGGCAGAGCCCGGAAACAAGGAAAATTAAATTTATGTAAATTTATGTATTCTGAGTTGTTCCTTCTTGATTGGGGGTTTTTCCGGGGGAGAATGCCTTCTGACGAATGCCTTCTGCCTTATTTTTAATTAATTGAGTCAGACAATTGCAGTTTGCACCCATAGGTGCTACAATTGTTTTACAAGGCTTTATTTTCGGCAGTACAGTTCGTTCGATCGGCGTTCCTCCGGATTTAAATCTCTACACACTCTGATTCTGGAGAATGTTCAATGTCAATCTATGTCGGCAATTTATCCTACGAAGTAACGCAGGAGCACCTCAACCAAACTTTTGGAGAGTACGGAACAGTAAAGCGCGTTCAGTTGCCTGCTGACCGGGAAACAGGTCGGATGCGGGGTTTCGCTTTTGTAGAAATGTCTACCGAAGCCGAAGAAGCCGCAGCCATTGAGGCTCTTGACGGTGCTGAGTGGATGGGTCGCGACCTCAAGGTCAATAAGGCAAAACCCCGCGAAGAACGTGGTTCTTCTAACAGCGGTAACTGGGGTAACAACGATCGCGGTGGCAATTCTCGTCGCTACTAAACCACCCGAGCTAAATTTTTAGCTATCTTCTATAGCGCGTCGGAGCAAGCTGGGAGTCAACAATCATTCTCTGTTGAGAATAGATAGTTAGTTCAGTGGTCGCACCGCGCCTTAAAAGCCTCAAAATATTGCTAGACAATAGTTTGAGGTTTTTTTATGGCAAAAATTTATTAAGCAGGAGTTCATCGCGTGCGATCGATTCCTCGCTGACACGAAAAACTATAAGATATAACAGGCAAAGAGAGCCGCCTTTTCCCAAGTACCCGGGTGATGCCGTAAAACCAGGCAATCACAGAGTTTTGCGCTTGCAAAGTGTACCGAACAATGACAAAATCATTAATTAAGAATGAAGACTAAATCACTTTTATGCTGAAAAAAATATTGAGGCAAATTTCCAAGTCAAGCAGTGATGAAAATTTTCTGCATTTTACAGAAAGTGTAGAAGTAGTAATATCGAAAATTTTATCACTGGCGATGATTTGGGTAATTCTCCTCAGCGTTTGCGATTTGCTGATTTTTTTAGCAAAAGAATTGGTAAACCACACTGATAATTTGTTAAAAGACACGTTGTTTGTCATATTTGGGTTATTTTTAAATGTTTTAATTGCTCTGGAAATCTTGGAAAATATTACAGCTTATCTGAAAAAGCACGTAATTCAAGTAGAGCTAGTTATTGTAACTTCTTTGATAGCAGTATCTCGAAAAATCATCATTCTTGACCTGGAAAAGAAAACCGCAGCCGACTTGATTGGTTTGGCGACTGCAATTTTCGCGCTTTCCATCAGTTACTTGATAGTGCGGTCTACAAATAGAGGAAAGGATTAATATTGGGAACTGGGGATTGCGAATTGTTAATAACTAATATAGCAATCCTCGCATCATTTGTGAATTTCTTACTCCCTCCCCTTACCAAGGGGAGGGTTGGGGTGGGGTAAAAAATTTACGAGTTATTTAGAATTGCTCTATAATATCCGGTCGCTCGACCGGACATGATATTATTCCAATAAACCAGGAGGAGGCACAATTTCAATTCTGCCTTGTTCTAAGTCAACAACTGGTACAATCTCTTCCACAAAAGGAATCAATATTTTTGTTGATTTAGGCTCTTTAACACGAATTTTCCGTGGTTTGCGGGTATTTCTGGGGTCAGCGTTGGCTTGGGGAGTTTCAGGCTGTTTTGGCTTTTCTAATTCTGCGGGGACAGTTTCCGGCGCCGTTAGATTCGTTTCTACTTCTAAAAGGTCGTTACCTGCAGGAATAATATCACTTACCTTGCCTAGGATTTCCCCGGTTAACTGGTTAAAAACTTCCATACCGATCAAATCTTGGACGTAAAACTCATCAGATTCGAGGTAAGGTCGATCGGTCTTTTCAACAAACAACTTACAGCCCCGCAGCGCCTCAGCACTATCGCGGTCTTCCACACCCTCTACCTCTACAGCATACAGCCCTTTGCCCGGAATGTAGCGACCGCCCAAAAACTCGATCGGTTCCGGTTCACTTTTGTTAGGGCGCAAAATCCACCGCTTTCCTGGTTCGATAAACCTTTCCGGGAAATCAGAATCGGGATAGACTCGCACTTCCCCGTCCAAACCTTGAGCTGCTACAATTTTACCGATTTCTATCCATTCAGACATAAACTTTTTGGGAATTAGGAATTGGGAATTAGGAATTGGGAATTGGGAATTGGGAATTGGGCATCGGGCAGAAAAGCCTTGGTAGCAAACAACAAATAACTACTGACTACTGACTACTGACTACTGACTAATGACTACTGACTAATGACTACTGACTACTGACTACTGACTACTGACTACTGACTTCTTTACACCAATCCAGTTCTCAGCGCTACAACTGCTGCTTGCACGCGGTCATCCACTGCCAACTTATTCATAATACCGCGAACGTGAGTTTTAATAGTATTTGGACTCAAGTAAAGCGCCGCTGCTATCTCTGGATTGCTGTTACCTTCCACCATTAATTTTAACACCTCCAATTCCCGCTGCGACAACTGACCAAAAGTAGTTGTAGAGGCAGGTGTCGGGGGTTTGAGGTGTTCGATAACAGTCCGGGCAATTTGAGGGTCAAGATATGTAGCGCCCTCTGCTGCGGCTGCAATCGCTGCTAACAGCCTGTCTACAGAAGCACCTTTAATACAATAAGCATCAGCACCACTAGAAAGGGCAGCAATAATTTCAGTTTCTGCCGTGTGAGAAGTTAACATTACTACTCGAACTTCTGGCAATTGTGCTTTAATTTGCTGCGTCGCTGCTATGCCGTCGAGCCGTGGCAAACCGATATCCATTACAATAATATCAGGTTTTAGTTTCAGTGCGGCTGCTACGCCTAAATAGCCGTCTTCTGCTTGTCCTACTATTTCTATTTCTGGGGAATCGGCTAAAACTTGCTCTAATCCCAGTTGCATCATCGGGTCATCTTCAACAATTAAAATTCTCATAATACGAAGGAAGTTCGGCAACGGATTGTGTAACGGATGTAACGGATGTAACGGATGTCAGGAAGAAGGAAGTTCGGCAACGGATTGTGTAACGGATGTAACGGATGTCAGGAAGAAGGAAGAAGGAAGAAGGAAGAAGGAAGATTACTTAGTTGTTAATATTTTACATGAACTTATACCGAACCAATAACAAATAACCAATAACAACTAACTAATGACTAATTTTTAAAACCTCCACGAATTCGCCCGGTACAATCCAGGTGTCCCCTGGGGGCAAAACTGCTAAACCACTCGTATTGGCGAGGTTAATTAAATTCGCTGAATTTTGGCTGCCGCTAGCAGGTTCAAATTCCCAGACTCCCGCAACTAAATGCAGTTTACCCCAAACATAAGTTTCGCGCTGACCGTGCGATCGCAATTCAGCATTACACCTAGCTTTGAGAAACTCCGGCCCCCAAGCATCCGCGCCAAGCCCAGACATCTTTCTCAAAGCAGGCACAACAAAGCGCCAACAGCAGACTAAAGCCGAAACCGGATTTCCCGGCAAACCAAAATAGAGACAATCCGAACTCAAACTCGGCGAATCCTGATTTTTTTCACCTCGTTTAAACGCAGCAACCGTTAAAGGTTTCCCCGGCTTAATCGCCACAGAAGTAATGTGAACTTTTCCTCCCAAATCCCCCAATATTTTCTCAATATAATCGTAGTCTCCAACCGAGACGCCCCCCGTAGAAAGCACCATATCCGCCGTAGCAACAGCCCGGGATATTGCCTTGTTTAACGCCTCTTCATTATCAGGAACAATGCCCAATCGAATCGGTTCAAATCCCATTTGTGCCAACAAAACTGTCAAAGCATACTGATTCGAGTCTACCAGTTTCCCCGGTGCCAGAGGTTCGTCTGGCGAGACCAACTCGTCACCCGTAGAAAAAATTGCCACCCGCAGCCGCCGATAAACGGGAACTTGAATGCACTGGGCAGTTGCTAACACCGCCATTTCAGGGGCATTGATAACTGTACCGGGAGTTAGCAAAGTTGTTCCTGCTTGATAAAAAGCGCCTTTGTGCCTGACAAATGCTTGCGGTTTTTCAGGAGAAACTAAGATAAAAATACGATCGCCCTCACGCCTTGTTTCTTCCTGCATTACCACCGTATCAGCACCTGCAGGCATCACCCCACCCGTAAAAATTCGCGCCGCTTGCCCCGATTGGACGGTATTTTGAGGCTGATATCCGGCTGGAATATCTTCAACTACTTCTAGTACCGCTGGTTTTTCGGCGCTACAGTTTTCCACATCCGCAAAGCGCACCGCGTACCCATCCATTGCTGAATTATCCCAATAAGGAAAATCCAGGGAACCAGTGACGGCAGCAGCCAAAATGCGCCCCGATGCTGCCAGCAAGTCTACAGTTTCTACATCCCGCTGACTGTCGAGGGGTTGCGCCAAATTTAGAACGATCGATTCTGCTTCTTTCACTGACAGCATGACTGTCTCCTTGTTTTGATAACACTCCTGATTAAGTTTAGCAAAATATCCAGAGATATTGGTGATATAATTTTTTTATTTGGGCAGTCAACCTAATTTTTGGTATTAATTGCTTATGACTATTTCGCGCTTTGTTGTCCGACTAAATTGTTTATCCTTATTCCTGGTAACGCTGCTGATAATTATAACTCAAATTGCCGGATTAAAAGTCAGCGATTTATTCTTTTACCCTTATTTTTCCCCCAATCCCAATGTCGCCTTGTTAACTCGGAGTTTCCAAATTTTATGTTCTGTACCCGTCATTGTTTGTACTTTCACCTATAAATTAGCTCAAACTATTCAAACGCGCACTTCAGAAAATCGATTTATTCTGTTTTCGGCTTTGTTAACAGGTGGATTTTTACTAAATGAAATTTACAGAATTCATATATATATGGTAGCAGTGGGAATTCCTAAGCTAGGAGTAAGTCTTTTGTACGCCGTGGTTTTGTCTTCCTACGGATGGTTTTTTCGGCGAGAACTACAGTTAACTCCCTACCAAATATTGTTAGCTGGTTTGGGCTTGTTGTTTTTTGCGATCGGCGTAGATTCCCTGCATTTAAAAAACAAAATATTCTCTAGTTTACTAGAGGGAGTACCTAAATTGTTTAGCGAAATCAACATTGCATTTTATTATTGGTATGTCTGTAAGTGTTTCCTGCACAAAGCTTTTTATAAGAATATTGAGAGCTAGTTATAAGTTGGTGATATAATGATATCACAAGTACCTCCCCAAAACTACAACTCAAATCCTCCTCCCTCAATAATAATATTTACAGCATCTGCATTGCTCGGCATTGAGCCGCATTCATATACATTATCTGGCTTAAAAAGTCCAACGCATCCTGATAAAATACCATGCTAGCAGTTACCATCAACTTCAACTCGATCGCCAAAATAACCGACGACCAATTTTATCAACTGTGCCGCGAAAACCCCGATGTCAAATTTGAACGCAACGCCAAAGGAGAAATAATCGTTATGTCACCCACAGGAGGAGAAACCGGAAATTACAACTCAGAAATTAATGCGGATTTTGTGATTTGGAACCGACAAACTAAACTGGGAATTTGTTTCGATTCTTCAACTTGCTTCAAACTGCCAAGCGGTGCCAACCGTTCTCCCGATGTCTCTTGGATTGAAAAATCAAGATGGGAGGCACTCACTCCCGAACAAAAACAACAATTTCCTCCTATTGCCCCGGATTTTGTCTTAGAGTTAATGTCGCCAACCGACAGTTTAAAAGATACTCAAGACAAAATGCAAGAATATATGAATAACCAAGTAAAACTAGGCTGGTTAATTAACCGCAAAAACCGGAGAGTTGAAATCTATCGCCAAGGACAAGAAAAAGAAGTTTTGGAATGTCCAACAGAACTATCGGGAGAGGATGTTCTGCCCGGTTTCGTGCTAAACTTGCAGCTAGTCTGGGCGTAAGGCAAAATCGGCTTTGACAACAATATTTTCGGGGCGAACAGACTACCTGCATCGATCAGCATTCATGTGCAATTAAAATACTCCAAATGCAGCCTCTAAAATACCATGATAGCAGTTACCATCAACTTCAACTCGATCGCCAAAATAACCGACGACCAGTTTTATCAACTGTGCCGCGAAAACCCCGATGTCAAATTTGAACGCAATGCCGAAGGAGAAATAATCGTTATGTCACCCACAGGAGGAGAAACCGGAAATTACAATTTTGAAATAGCTACTGATTTTGGAATTTGGAACAGACAAACTAAACTGGGAATTTGTTTCGATTCTTCAACTTGCTTCAAACTGCCAAGCGCTGCCAACCGTTCTCCCGATGTCTCTTGGATTGAAAAATCAAGATGGGAGGCACTCACTCCCGAACAAAAACAACAATTTCCTCCTATTGCCCCGGATTTTGTCTTAGAGTTAATGTCGCCAACCGACAGTTTAAAAGATACTCAAGACAAAATGCAAGAATATATGAATAACCAAGTAAAACTAGGCTGGTTAATTAACCGCAAAACCCGGAGAGTTGAAATCTATCGCCAAGGACAAGAAAAAGAAGTTTTGGAATGTCCAACAGAACTTTCAGGAGAAGATGTTTTGCCCGGTTTCGTGCTAAACTTGAAAACACTGTGGCAATAACTAGACATCTTTGATCTATCAGCGTTTATTTCCGTTCATCTGCGGTTAAAAAAAAATTAATGGAAACCAATACAGAAACTACTGCAACCACTGGCTTAACAGCCCAACAGCACAAACAGAAAATGCAGCGCCGCCAAGAAGTGCAATCACAGCGAATTGCTAACTCCTCAAAAGAAAAAGGTTTAATTATAGTCAATACAGGTAACGGGAAAGGCAAAACCACTGCCGCTTTGGGAATGGTTGTGCGATCGCTCGGTCACGGATACCGCGTCGCTATAGTACAATTTATCAAGGGCGCGTGGGAACCTGCAGAGAAAGCCGTTTTTCAACTCTGGGAAAAACAGCTAGAATTCCACGCAATGGGAGAAGGTTTTACCTGGGACACCCAAGACCGCGATCGAGATATCGAAACAGCTCAAAAAGCCTGGGAAAAATCCCTAACTTTTATCCGCAATCCCGAATTTAAATTAGTTCTTCTAGATGAAGTCAATATAGCATTAAAACTAGGTTATTTGCAAGTGGAGCAAGTGCTTTCCGGGTTAGACCAAAAATCAGAAGAAACCCACATTATTTTAACTGGCAGAGGCGCCCCGCCAGCGCTAATCGAACGGGCAGACTTGGTGACAGAAATGACTTTAGTTAAGCATCCATTCCGAGAACAAGGCATTAAAGCTCAAGCAGGTATTGAGTATTAATAATGTGGTTGGTATTCAAAAGTTTAGTCCTAATTAGCTAAAAGCTGATGGGGAGTGGACTGAAGCCCTGACTACAAACCGTATTTATGTTGTTTCTAGTCAGGACTTTTTACCCAATCTAAAATCTAAAATCTAAAATCTAAAATCTAAAATCTAAAATCTAAAATCTAAAATCTAAGATACATCTATGCTGGCAACGTTAAGGTAAAAGTTGACCCCTTGCCAAACTCGCTACTCACACTAATTTCTCCCCCCAGCATCTGAGAGTATTTCTGCGCTATTGCCAAACCCAAACCCGTACCTCCGTACTTGCGGGTAGTCGAAGCATCAGCTTGCGTAAAAGGTTGAAATAACTTTTGTAGCTGTTCAGGGGTCATCCCAATCCCCGTATCAGTACAATTAAAAATTAACTGTTCAGAATCCCAACTATTCTCGTCATTTTTAATTCTTTCAACGCTGAGTGTAATTGTTCCTTGATGAGTGAACTTAGCTGCATTGCTGAGCAAATTAAACAAAATTTGAGTAAGCTTAGTTTGATCGGAATACAATTCGCCAATATTATTAGGACACTCCACATTCAGGCGATTTGTGTTTCGCAAAAATAGCGGTTCAACAGTTCTAGCTACATCTTGAACGACCTCCGACACGTCAAAAGTTTCTAATTCAAGTTCCGCGTGACCGGCTTCAATCTTCGACAAGTCGAGAATATCATTAATTAAGGTTAGTAAAAGCTGACCTGAATGGTGAATTCTCTCCAAATCCGAGATAAAATCTTCTTCGCCCAAGTCTAAAGCTTCTTCTTGCAGAATCTCGCTGTAACCGATAATTGCATTCAGAGGAGTTCGCAGTTCGTGACTCATGTTAGCCAAAAACTGACTTTTAGCCAAACTAGCTGCTTCTGCAGCTTCCTTTGCCTTGTAGAGTTCGGCCTCGGCTTGCAAGCGGTCGGTCACGTCGTGAGCTAGCACTAATTCAGCATTTCTGCTATCAAAGAGCGTGGCATAAGAAGTAATTTCTACATCAATAATTGTTCCGTCTTTTTTCTGGTGCTGCCACACACCTGCAAACTCAATCCCGACATCTACTTGGGATTTATTTCCTAACAATATTGGCAGCTCTTGAGGGGGACGAATGTCCGTAATGGTCATGTTGAGAAATTCGTCACGAGTGTAGCCGTAGTGTTCGACAGCAGCCTGATTGACGGCTATAAATTCCTCAGTTTCTAAATCGTAAACCCACATCGGATGGGGGTTATTTTTAAACAAAAGTCTGTAGCGTTCTTCGGAGGCTCGCAGTTCGGCTTCTGCTTGCTTGCGCTCGGTAATGTCGCGGACAACAGTGCAAATAATCTCGCGGCCTCCGTAGGAAATCACGCTCCCGCTCACTTCTACATCCACGCAGGAACCGTCTCGGTGGCGGTAGAGAACTTCGCCAATTCTGAATTGTTTGTCCGTCAGCAGCAACTCGATATTGTTGTCAATTAGGTCTTTAGAGTAAGCGATGATATCGTAAATAGTCAGTTGCGAAATCGCATCAAGACTGTAATCGAGCAGGTCTCTAAACGCTGTATTGGCTTCCAAAAGGCGTTTGGTTTGAGCGTCCCACAGGAATATACAATCTGTAGCTTGCTCCACTACGGCTCGGTAGCGGGCTTTTTCCTCAAGTTGTTCGCTTTCGGCTTGGGCGATCGCACTCAACATTCCGTTGATAGTATGGGCAAGGTCGGACAACTCGTCTTCGCCCGTCACCGGCAGTCGCACGGAGAGGTCTTGGCTGCTGCTGACGCGGTTCACGGCTTTCGCCAAACCGCTCAACCGAGACAGCACCAGACGCTCTAGCAGCAGCAGAGTGCAGCCGACCAACCCAACTCCCGCTAACGCTACAGACCCCAGCAGGTACAGCAAACTAATTTGACCTTGCCGATATATTTCTCTGGGAATATCCACCCGCAATAGCAGCGCAGGTTGGTTGTAAATATCCCGGATCAGAGTGTAACCCGCGATCGACTCTTCGCTTAAAGGACGCACCAAAATCGGTTTTTTTTCCGACAGTTTCTCCCGCGCCTTCTGAAAGTCTGCAGGCAACCGAGCCTCATTAACGCTGTGTACGATTAGTGGCAAGCGGGTAATTTTAGCAATCTTTGCAATGCCTGCACCATCCAAATTGCGCCCGAATATCAGCGTACCTCGGATCGGGCCGGTGTTTTTAGTCGTGAGAATAGGCCGGGAAGTAATCAGTATTGGCCCTGACGGTAGCAGCAGGACACCAGCGAGGCTGCTTTTGGCGCTGGGGTGCTGCAACAGCGGGTCGCTTAGAGAAATGCGCCGTTTTAATGCTTCTGGAACAGGCGTTAGTTTCAGCTTTTCGCTGTCTAAACCCGTACCGTAAACTATTTTGCCAGAAGTATTGACAAAGATGGCTATATTAACTCTTATATTAGCGAGCCCTTCTGGAATTAAATTGGAGTCAATGTATTCTGAGTTGCGGTTTTGGATAAAATCGTAGGTGTCGTCCCAGGCCGACCAGTCGGCAAAGCGCGAGTTGAAGTCATCAGCGGTTTGCCCGAACACGCTGAGCACTCCCTTGACAACCTGTGTGGCTTCTTGTTCCTCTGCTTTGATCAGGCTGCCCAAGAGGATGCTTGAGGAGGCGACATACAGAATGCCAGTCAATCCAGCGATGGTAATGCCAATGATCGATAGTGTTTTCCGACGCAGTTTCATCTTGCCATGTGTGTGGTGTCCGTCCGAAATTCTCAACTCAGGAGCAATTTTACTACTGTTTCCTGAGCTCTGACTGCTGGGGCCGCGCCTGGGGGCCAGTCTTCTGCTACTTTTCCCACACCTGCTGTTTGTGAGCTTCCTTGCAAATACCCAAGATGCGCCGATCGTTCTCGCTGATGGTAGAAATTGGGTAATACTGTTCCAGGTTTACCGAGTAGGGAGAGCGACTGCCGTCGTAACTGTCCACTACTGTTAAATTTAACTGAGTTCGATCGCTTGTGCCGTAAAAACAGTAAAAAGCAGACCGAGGCAGGTAAAAAGCGCCGACTACCTTACTCTGCCGCATTTCAAATACAAAATATTCTTGTTTAATTTCCTCTGGCTTGCTCGACTGGCCGTAGAGGTAAATGCCATCTGCTAAACCTGTGCTAGCTGTATCTGGCCCAGGATTTGGCGGAGATTGCGAGCTTAAAACGCCGGATTTGATGTCCGAGTTGTGTGCCCGGCGTGCGGGGAATGCGATGCTGAAGTTACCGGGCGAGAGAGCAAGCACGATCGCGATCGCTTGTAAACTTCCTGTCAATATCAAATAAGTCAAAACCACTCCAGACCCCAAAATTTAAAATAGCTGGTTCCAAGCGCCTCTTGTACCAGTTTCACAAAGATTGTAGAGAAACCGGGTATTTGGCTTAATGTTCGCTATAAACTTAAAGGAACGATCGCCCGCCCGATGCCTGAACTTAAATCTAAGATTAGTTTTGACGAATTTTGCGTCCGCCCCGATCGGGCGATCGACCCCTCAAATAATACCATTTTAGATTTTTAATTTTAGATTAAAGAATTGAGTAATTTGGCGTGACTTATTCCATAAGGGTTTGGAGCACGGGTCTACAGTTGCATTCTTTTTTTTAACTGGTATAAAAGTATCCTTCCCAGCGCCGTGCCAACACGAAAAAAAAAGTTGAGATTTTCCAAAATCTCAACTTTTTTAGTGACTAACTAGCCAAGTATTCTCGGACTTGAGATTGGCGGCGCCGTAGGTGGGCAAGGGCTTGATGTTCTAGCTGCCGCACCCGTTCCCGGCTGAGATTTAACCGTTCTCCGACTTTCGCCAGAGACATTTCTGTGCCGTCTTCCAAACCGAAGCGCAGAATTATTACATCTCGCTGCTGGGGAGTAAGTTCTGATATCAAAGTATTGAGGTCTTGCCGCAGTAATTCCGAGGTAATGTAGTTGTCTGGAGATGCCGTTTCGTCTTCTAAGAGTTCTTGCAGTTCGGTATCTTGGTTGTCTCCTACCCGCAAGTCCAAAGAAACAGGATGTCTTGCCATCAGCAGGTATTCCCGAATTTGGGAAGGGTGCAGTTCCAAAGCAGCAGCAATTTCGGCAGGGGAGGGAGACCGGCCCAACTGCTGGGTAAGTTCCCGCTGCACCTTTTTGATTTTGTTGAGTTTTTCGGTGATGTGAATTGGCAATCGGATTGTGCGGGCGTGTTGGGCGATCGCGCGGGTAATTGCTTGCCGAATCCACCAGTAGGCATAGGTAGAAAATTTGTATCCCCGCATCGGGTCAAATTTTTCGACTCCTCGTTCTAAACCGAGGGTGCCTTCTTGGATTAAATCCAAGAATTCCATATTGCGTTTCTGATATTTTTTGGCGATCGCCACTACTAGCCGCAAATTGGCTTCAATCATCTTTTGCTTTGCCCGCCGCCCTATTTGTAAGATCCGGCTAAGTTCAGGTTCGGTCAACTCCATTTCGGCAGCCCACTCTTGATTCGTCAGATCCCGCTGCCATTCTTTAGCAAGTGCTTGTTTTGCTTCGATTAATTTCATCATTTGCTGCACCTGCTTCCCGAAAACAATTTCTTCTTCTCGGGTTAGCAGGGGTACGCGACCGATCTCGTGCAGATAGGTACGAACCGTATCCGTTGAGGAGTATGGCCGGCTGCCCATGCGATCGGCTTTCACTGTTTTGTTTTTGGGGGTTGTGGTGGACATGGGTGAGTATTGCACTCCTTGTAACAACAGATAAAAAGTTGGTGATACCCTGTCCCACTTTTACAAGTGGGATAAAGACTGCGACAAGGGGGATGTTTTCCCTCTTGTTTATCGGTGACGATCGGTAGAAGCTTTTTGTTTGGGATTACTTTTGTGCTTGATTTCCAGTAATCGCCGTCGATTTTCGGTAGCTCGCTAGCTTTAACGGCTAGTTTAAGGCGAAGTGAAGCAAGAGTTTAGTTTTCTCAATATTATTCCCAATTTTGAGGATCGTAAAGGGTAAAAACCTCTGTCTTAAGGTCAAGATTCTACATTTTTCCTTAAGGTTTTGAATTCCCTGTTAGTTTTAACTGCCACTCAACTTCACAATACTCATGCAAACAGACTCATGCAATTCGAGGGCTTTGTTTTGCTCTCTGTTCTATCATCGCTTGAAATTTTCTCGCTGCCTAGATGGTGGGATGCGAGATAACCGAACCCGATCACCGTATTAGATGCGAGTAACTGTTTAAAATATTTATTGACATTTTTATTGAAATATGCTAATCCAATTCTGCTACGAGTAACGACAAGGTGTATAAAGGCTGGCTGTTGCCCTGTTTGACTTTCATTGTGCCCCTAGGCTCCATCATCTGCATCATGTTTAAGCTTATGCAAATTTTCTGTAGTCAGGGATGAGGGGTGAGGGGGTGAAAGGGGAAAAGGTTCTGACTGAAAGCTGGGGCCTAATTTTTTTGAAGTTCGATCGCACTTTTTCGTTTATATTTTCGTTTGTAACTGGGGAGCATCTCAATGAAAGCAGCCCTCCGCTAGAAATTGGAGTTAGGAGTCAGGAGTCAGGAGTCAGGAGAAAAGAGTCAGAAGGAAGAAGTCAGGAGCCAGAAGAAGTGTTTTTACAAATATGAGATGCTCCCTGTAACTGAGGCAAAAATCAGATATTTCTGTCATTGCCAGCGATCGCCCATTGTTCGCAAAGACTAATTTACAGTAACATTTGCCTAAGTTCTGTAATGAATCTAGCAGTTGTCAATCTAAAATCCTAAATCCATTTTAGCAGATTCTGCCTCGGCAAATACTTGTTCATCCGGCATTTCTTGCCAGTCAATATCCCCAATTTCTCTGTAGAATTGCTCGTCATAGGCGCGAGTTTGCACGACGACGGGCATCGGTACGGCGTGCCCCAAAACTAATGCTTGCTGTTTGGAGTCGAGTTTTGCCAAAACCGATCGCAAACTCTGCCCTCCTGAAACGCCGGTAAAAATAGCATCAATGTCTTTATCGTCGTTTAGCAAAGCTGTGATGCGGGTGCCGACTTGCGACATGACTTCGCCGTCGATGCCGGAGGGACGCTGGTCTACAATCAGCAGGGTTACGAAGTATTTTCGCATTTCTCTGGCAATTGTACCGAAAATAGTCGATCGCACGATCGCCGGATCGAGAAAGCGGTGAGCCTCCTCAATAGTAATCACCAACGGCTGCGGGCGATCGCACGGATTTTTGCTCTGCAAAAACTTCTCCGCTTTCCGCACGTAAGCTTGGTGAATGCGGCGAGTAATCACATTTGCAGCCAACATATACGACAGCAAATCCGAGTGGGAACCGAACTCAATTACTACATTTTTTCCACCATCTAAACACTGCAAAACTTCAGTTACATAATTTTTTGGACAGCGTTTCCGAATGTATTTCAAATCGTTTAATCGCTCTAACTTTCGCTGCAAAGCCATAATCGAAGACTTATTTCCCCGCTTTTCTTCGCAAAACATTTGGATATCTTCGTTGGTCATTTCCAGCAACTTGTTGATCCAACCACTCCCCAACTCATTTCGCAAAATAATCGCATTTTCGATACTAGCTTCCGACAAATTTAACTCGCGCTGCACTAGCGCGATGTCTTCCACTTCAATTTGATCGAAACTCAAAAACAACTCTTGAGCGTCGCGGACTCCCCGGCGTTTGGTCGATTCTGGATCGAGGGTATAAATCTGCATTTTATCGGGAAACAACTGCCGCAAACCTTTAACAGTGCTGAACTGTTTCCCTTCCGAAACAGCTTCCCACCCGTACTCCGAGTGCATATCAAAAATTAGATTAACCGCAGCTTGCTTGCGAATAATTCCCGATAGAAGCAAGCGCGTCAGAAAAGATTTTCCCGTTCCCGACTTGCCAAAAACGCCGTTGCTGCGTTCCACAAATCGGTCTAAATCCAAGCACACAGCAACGTCCATGTCAATCGGTTTGCCGATCGCAAAATTGCGGCGATACGGGTCATCTTCCCAGCCAAAAACTGCCCTAAAATCACTTTCTTTGGCATCAAACACCTGGGAAAAGTGGCTGGGAATAGTTTTAACCGGCAGCAACTCAATATCCGCGCCCGTTTGTGACTCAAAAGAAGCCAAATTTCCTAACGCCAGCTTATTCTCGCGAACTCCGCCGTTTTTCGTCGGGTCGAAAATTGCCTGCTGTTTTTCTCTCTCAGCAGTCAACATCAACATCGGCGACAGTTCGATCGTACCGTAGGTGCTGCTACCGGCTAGCACTGCTAGCAGAAAATCGTCGTCGGGATTGGGAGGATTCGATAAAATGCGGGCGCTAGAAGTTCCGAGAGACACGTCGGTTAGCATACAGAAAAAGTGCGATCGCACCCCCCGCACTACTAGAAATTTCCCCACCCTCATATCTTCCACCGAAACATCGGCGTGCAGTCGCACTTCTAATCCCTTGCTCAGGGAGCCTTGAATAACAGAGCCTAACGGTCGATCCATTTTAGATTTTAGATTTTAGATTTTAGATTGTTAATAATCGAGCAATTTTCGATGGGCGATTTTTTATTTTAGATTTTCGATTGTTAACAGTCAACTAATTACCATTCCGATTCTAGCGGCAATTCAAAAAAACTCGGACTCAGATCTAGATCGGTCAAATCCGTTTCGCTCAAATAAGCGTCAGTCAAAAATACCCCTTTTAAACTTGCGCCTTTGAGGTTAGTACCTTTCAGGTTAGCACCTCTGAGATTAACTCGGAATAAATGAGCATCGCTCAAGTCGGCCTCAGTTAAATCTGCTCCCTCCAAATTTACTCTCATCAAATCTGCTTTTCGGAGATCAGCTTCGTTTAACTTAGCGCCGCTGAGGTCAGCTTTTGTCAAGTCTACACCTCTCAAGTCTGCCCCACTCAAGTTAGCGAACAGCAAAGTAGCTCCCGTGAAATCTGTCTCCCTCAAATCGGCATCCCTTAAATTAGCGCCGCTGAGGTCAGCCCTTGTTAAGTCTACACCCCGGAGGTCAGCAGAACTCAAGTTTACTTGGTGTAAAATTGCGCCGCTTAAATCGGCTCCTCTTAAATCAGTTCCCTCCAAGTTTGCACCTTTGAGGTAAGCTTTTTTTAAGCTAGCTCTGCTGAGGTCTACATTTTTGAGATTAACCGAACTTAAGTTAGAACCGCTCAAATTAGCTCCGCTTAAATCTGACCCGTTTAAGTCGGCTCCGGTTAAATTTACCCCTTGCAGCGATACATTGGGAGCAATTAAATAAGCTCCGCCCAGAGCGGGGTCAATGCCTTCTGAAAACAAAGTATTGTTGCTGTAAACAGCTTTTTCTAAAATCGTGGCGTTCAAACTGGCTTCCCTCAAGTCCGCTCCGCTGAGGTTGGCTCCTGCTAAGTTTGCCCGATCGAGTTTTGCGCCAAATAAAATAGCTTTGTATAAGTTTGTCCGCCGCAAATCGGCTCCTTTTAAATCGGCTTCGGTCAAATCTACCATAGCCAGATTTAAGCCAGGGAGCGAAGCATTGGGAGCTAGCAAAAATGCTCCCATTGCACCCGGATCAATATCTTCGGGAAAGATAGTCCGGTTGTTGTATACCGCCTTGTCTAAAATGGCGCCGCTCAACTGAGAACCGCGTAAATCCGCCCCGCTAAGGTTAGCTCTGGTTAAGTTGGCTTCGTGGAGATTTGCTCCTACTAAATTAGCCTTGATCAAACTTGCTTGTTTGAGGTTGGCGCCGGTGAATTCGGCTCCTACGAGATTAGCTTCTCGGAGGACAGCACCAGTCAAATCAGCTCTAGTGAGGTTAGCTAAATTAAGAAATGATTCAGCTAAATCCGCCCCGCTGAGATTAGCGCCGCTGAGGTCGGCTTCAATCAGGTCTGCATACCTGAGCATAGCGCCGCTGAGGTTGGTTTCTCGGAGATCCGTGCCTCGGAGGTTGGCTCCCCGGAGTTCCGCACCGCCAAGGTTGGTGCCTTTAAGCGCTTGTCCCCTGAGATCGAGTCGGTGCAGAAAGTCACCAACGTTCATTTCCATGTCAAATTTACCCTCTCTATTCCGATAGCTGGCAAAAGTATAGTCATTTATAGACATGGGAGGCTTTAAGCCCCTCCCCCTTCACTTTTACTTTGAGCGGATTAACCCGCCTCGGCTGAACTACGCAGCTCCCTATCCCATTGCTGAACGCATTTGGGATTGCTTTTCTGAGGATGTTGTACGAAGCGTTGATATCAGAATTAATTAACTGACCAGTCGATGTTTTGTACAAACCTCGCTTAATACGCTTACCAGTAAACATCGGCTCTTTTTCTGTTTTCCCGTAGACAGGGATTGGGTCTAGACCCACGAAGTTTGCCCGCGATGTGTAGGATTCTTCCTGCACAATTACATTGATTCCCGCCAACCGAGCTTTGTACTCCAACATTTCAATTAATCGAGCGTGAGGAATACTAACAAAGTTTTGGTTGGTTTGCTTCCCTAGATTAATTTCAGTTTTCCACTGTGCATTCTTGCCAATTACTAGCGTCCCCATTTGTTTTGTATTTAAAATCGAAACAATCAGGCGACTAGCATGATGCAAGTAATTATCAACTTTTTGATTGCGACAACGAGTTAAGCGCTGAATCCGGGGTGACGTTTTGCGGTTCCCTTTTAACTGGGATTGTAATCGTGAAGAGCGTTTGTTGTAGAACTGGTTAATCGATTTCAATGGTCGCCCGTTGAGCAACAAAGGGATAAATCCCGGTTGATTTGAAGTTAACGCCACTAAATTATCTAGTCCTAAATCAATACTAGCTACAGAATTTGCGTTGCCAAGGGTGGACTCCGGTTTATCATAAATTACCTCAATTACATAGGAATCACATTTCGGAACCAGCCTAACTTGGCAAATCTTATCGGGAGCGACTTTGGTTTTGATTAAAAGTTCAGTACCCGAAAGTTTAATGATTCCTTTCTTCAACTGTTTACTACTAATCGCTTGCATCGTGTAGACGAGAAGGTTTCGCCCTTTGGTTTTGTCTTTGTACTTTGGCAATTTTGGGCGACCCGTGAATCTTGAAGAGTCAGCTTTGTAAGCTTTAACTGCTTCAAAAAACGATTTCCAATTCTTGTCTAGCACCATCAAGATTTGCTGACTTACTTTAGCAGGCAAAGCCTTGTAGGCTTCATGAGACTTCATCAATCGGTTCATTTCGTTATAACTGACATAACCCCATCCATAAATAAAGCTCTGACGAATGACGTAATTGGCGGCATTGTAGAGATTTTTGGACTTGAAAGCTAGTTCGTCTATTTGGGCGAAACGGTGTGACGTTGATTTAATGATGTGCCTCTCTGTTAGTTGCATTTGAGACTTCCGTTCTTTGGGCTATGCGTATTCCTTGTTCAACACTCACAACAATATAATACCATTATTGTTTATAATTGCTTATAAACTCAATGAAGTTTTACAATACTTTTTGTCTAACCTTTGAAATCAAGTTAGATATTCTGAAAGTATCTTTGCTGAGTTCTGGTCAAAACCATTGTAATCATCAATAGCCACAACTGGTGCATCTGGCGGATAGTGTTCTGGAATATCGTCAATTGCTACCCAAGGTGAGTTTTCTGCTTGATTTTGTGGAAGATACTCAAGAACTTCCTGGTGTCGTAAATATTTGTGTTGGTGAATATTTTTGGGGTTGAGAAAAGGGGTGAATCCGATAATACGGATAGCGATATCTGGTGAAAATAATGGCGGGATTACCTCGAAGGGGAATATTTCACGCCAGGAAGATGAAATTACCACTCGCACATTAGGATAGCAACGAAGGACATTTTCAAAGTGATTAAGGCAAGGTGAATTAAAATTCATTATATCTGTTGGCAATCTCGATGTCTCATGTCTTTTGTCAGGAATAAGTACACCATCAATGTCTAAAAAAATTAACATTAACTAAAAGTTCTCTTGAAAGATTTGATTATTAATACTGCTTAATAAGATAAATGTGCATCGACGATGCTCTCTCAAGTGTTCGCTACATCGACTTGTTATATCATGTCCGATCGATTGACCATAATATCCCGACCGGGCGGGTTTTTGAGATGATCAATTATTGGCCCATATTGTTGGTGAACCCGCCCCTACCTGATTTCGGGCGAAGCGAAGCGGAGGGAATCGACCGGACATAATATTAGACTGCAATCAACATTGTTATTCACTGTTTTTATTGGTGGCTGCTTTCTGACGAAAGGAAGACGCTGGTATCAACAAGTATTGTTCTGAAATTCACAGTTTTTCTTGGCTTCTGCCTTCCCCCCTGCTGGGGTAGGGGGGGTTGGCTTCTACCTTCTGCCTTCAGGGAAGAGGAGCAAAACTGTAGATTTTTTGAGGTTCGAGCCGATCGCAAATTCCGGTTAATTCCGACAACAGGAATGTCTCGCGATCGAGCTGGACTTGCAGGGTTTTGAGCGGATCTCCACCGGATGAAACCATGAATTCTAATGTTTGCAAATTCGGCTCAGTGCTGATTTGGCCGAGAATTTGACCGATCGCCTTCACGTAAGGATGGTTTAGATCCGAGTACCAGTCGGGGGCTGCGAGTCCGGCTTGATCGAAGCCGAGGTGAACGATGAGGGAGCCTTCTCCGAACAGGGCTATTCCCACCGGCCGCGCTTCTTCTTGCAGTAGCAAGTGCTGGCTAGCCGCCAAATGCCGCAGTTTTTCGAGGTGTTCGTACCGATTTTGAATGGCAGAATCTTCCTCTTTTCCTTCTGCTTTCTGGCTTCTACCTTCTTCCTTAGTTTCGTTCCACTGAATCGCCACTGTTACTAAATAAGTTTGCAGTAGCATATGACCGAGTTTTTCTGCTTTTGTTGCCAGATAGATCGAGTTGTAATCTGTGGCTTCAATTAGTAAGGGGACGCGATCGGCTACTTCAATGCCGTAACCTTTCAACCCTGCAATTTTGCGCGGGTTGTTGGTAATCAACCGAATTTTTTGAACTCCCAAATCGTTGAGCATTTGTGCTCCGACGCCGTAGTTCCGCAAGTCGGCGGGAAATCCCAACCGTTCGTTGGCTTCTACGGTATCTAATCCCAAATCTTGCAGCGAGTAAGCTTTTAGTTTATTTACCAATCCAATGCCCCGACCTTCTTGGCGCAAGTAAACGATGACGCCAGAACCGACATTTTCAATCATTTTCAGTGCCGCTTGCAGTTGCATTCGGCAATCGCAGCGCAGGGAACCCAAAGCATCGCCGGTCAGGCATTCGGAATGCACCCGCACCATCACGGGTTTGTCTTTAAATTCTGCCGGGTCGCCCTTGACAATAGCAACGTGCTCTGAGTTGTCTTGGGTGTCGCGGTAGGCGTAAATCATAAACTCGCCGAATTGAGTTGGCAATTTGGCGACGGTTTCGCGGCGGACGAATCGATCGTGCTTGAGTCGGTAGCTAATTAAATCGGCAATACTGATTATTTTGAGGTTGTGGAGTTTGGCGTACTCGATTAATTCCGGCAACCTCGCCATCGAACCGTCGGGGTTTTGAATTTCGCAGATGACGCCGCTGGGATACAGGCCCGCGAGTCTGGCGAGGTCAACCGAGGCCTCGGTGTGACCGGCGCGTTTGAGGACGCCACCGTCGATCGCCCGCAGGGGGAAAATGTGACCGGGACGGCGCAAGTCTTGAGGTTTGGTGTCCGGGTGGATGGCTACTTGGATGGTGCGCGCCCGGTCTTCGGCGGAGATACCGGTACTGACGCCGTTGACTGCATCGATGCTGACGGTGAAGGCGGTTTGGTTGTTGTCGGTGTTTTTGCTGACCATGAGGGGCAGTTCCAGGCGATCGAGCCTTTCGCCACTCAAGGCCAGACAAATCAAACCCCTGGCGTTCACGGCCATAAAATTGATGTTGTCGGGGGTGGCGAATTGGGCGGCACAAATCACGTCGCCTTCGTTTTCGCGATTTTCGTCATCGACTACTACCAGGGGGCGACCTGCTTTGAGGTCTACGAGGGCGCTGTCAATTGAGTCAAATTGAAAGGATTGAGTTGAGGTGTTGTTATTTGTCACTGAGCAGTTCAATCTATAAACAGTAATGTTATGGAAATAGAATCTATTTGTGATTGTAACCTTTTGTATCCGGCAGGGCGATTCCCCAGTCCCGATGAGTTTGACAATATTTCTCAACTCATTTACTATAATTATTGCATTTTGTCAATAAAAAAATATCTCCCAAATATTTCATGAGCTTGACTGATATCGCGAATATTTTAGGTAAACCGTACTTCCAAGCTCCTAATTGCCTAATTTATAACCTGGATTGTTTGGAAGCATTGAAGCTGCTACCGGATCAATTTGTAGATTTAACCGTTACCAGCCCGCCTTATAATATCGGCAAAGAGTACGAAAAATCCTTGGTGTTAGACGAGTATTTAAACTGGTGCGAGCAGTGGATAGCCGAGGTTTACCGGGTAACGATGGATCGAGGAGCGTTTTGGCTGAATTTAGGTTATTTGTCAATTCGCGATCGGGCAAAAGCAATTCCGATTTCCTACCTGCTTTGGGACAAAGTGCCTTTTTATCTGATTCAAGAAGTTGTCTGGAACTACGGCGCGGGAGTTGCGGGCAGTAAGTTCTTTTCACCCCGCAATGAAAAGTTTCTCTGGTATGTGAAAAATCAAGACAAGTATACTTTTAATTTGGATGAAGTGCGCGACCCAAATGTGAAATATCCGAATCAGAAAAAGAACGGCAAGATTAAAGTAAATTTAAAAGGCAAAAATCCGACGGATGTTTGGCAATTTCCAAAAGTTACGTCGGGGAAAAACCGAGCTTCAAAAGAACGCACGCCTCACCCCGCTCAATTTCCTGTTGCTGTTGTCGATCGCATCATCAAGTCTGCATCGAATTTAAAGGAAATTGTTTTAGATCCTTTTATGGGTTCCGGGACTACAGTAATTGTGGCTCTGAGTTTGCAGCGACAAGTTATTGGATTTGAAATTAGGGCTGATTACTGTAAGATTGTTGCTAGTAGAATAGATAATTTTTTGATGGACAAGGAACTCAGAGAAGCACAATTATCTTTATTCTAGAGTTGGTAATTTTTGTTGATGCTTCGAGTTTGACTCGATTTGGCATTAAGTATGGCGATGGTAACATCACCTTCAGACCATCCCCCATTGTGATCGTAAAAGGCGCACGAGGTCTTCAACATAATCAACCCACTACGAGCGGAGAACTTGTTAATTGATAGAGTCCCTTGAAAATTCTTTGAGTTAACTGGTTTTCTAAAGTTGCTGGAAAATTTAACAATCAGAAAGTCACTAAGCTGACGGCGTTTATAGATTTCTAAATCCCAATCTTTCATTACCTCCAACAACTTATTGGCAACCAAATAAGCAATTAAGATATAGAATAGCTGATTGTAGCAAATATTGAACTCTACCGAATTAAAATGTCCAGTATCAGCAATATAGCAAGATTCTGGAATAGAAAAATCAGCTTTTATGAACCATAAGCCTTGGTTTTTACTTCTCGACCTGTCAGGTAAATCGCTAGGTTCTGGATACTGAAATTGAGCTTTTTTTAGATACTTGCAATTCTCTTTGTATGGCTCAAGGAACGCATCCAATAAATCCTGACTTACGTCATCTATCTTGGTAAATTTCTGATTGATATCCATAGCTGTCCCTCTCAGTGAATTAGCCTTAATGTTTGCCTTAGTGATCGCATCGCAACTACAAACTAAGTTTCTGTTTGTTTAGATTCTCAGAGTAAATATAAAATGGTAAGCCATCGTAAATATCAATGCGGTAGCTTACACTTTGCTCACCTTCTGGTACTGCAGAGGCTTTATGATTCAAAGTTCTGTTCTCTACCTTTACCAGCACGATCCGTGGGCGCGGGATCGACGGGCTGCAAAGTCAGCCGCCTAAGCTAAAGCTCAGGAGGCTAAGAAAAAGCGATCGCCCAATTCTAACTCACCGCCTCCGAATCCGGTAGAACAAGAGCTCAACCAGCTCAAAGCGACAACTGGAATGAATCGGATGAAGTCAGTAAGACGATCGACCCAGCCAACTCCTGAAGTTGCTCAATGGTATGTGTTTCGCAGCGGTGAAGCCAAAGGGCCCTATACCAAATTGCAATTATGGGAGATTGAGGAAATCACAGCCCGAACCAAAGTGCGGCGCCCGGAAGCCGAGTGGCAGCGCGCCGGTGAAATTCCAGAACTAGCGGCGTACCTCACTCAAAAATAATACCATTTCTCTAAAATCGTGCAACACTCTTCGACCCCCCCTAGCCCCCCCTTGCTAAGGGGGGGGACAAGAATACTGTTGCATTCTTTTTTAAAATTGGTATAAGACAGTTAAATAATTCACTCTCAAAACTATTCTCGGCGGGGTTAAACGCTTCTCCACAGCTTCAAATATTGAGGCTGGACAGATTCATCAATCTCGTCAGCTAAACTTTCCGGCAAATCGAGTTCGATAATTGACAGCATTGCCCGCACTTCCCCTAAAAAAAGCCCTCAACTTTGTGAGGGCTTTGCGATGCCAGGAACGAGACTTGAACTCGTGACACGTGGATTTTCAGTCCACTGCTCCCGATCGATTGCTTGAATAGTAACTGCGAAGTCACAACAGCAATCCGGCAAAAAATTGAAGGCACGTCGCTACTCCCTCAAAAGGAACTGCAAGATCCGGAGTGGCAAGGAGATTAAATTGATAGACCAGTAATTTGGGATTTACGGCCTAGCTTTTTTGGTATTATTCTGTTCTGTTAAAGTCTTATTTTTTCCTTTCTTGTAGGGAATGGTACTGTTGCCATAGATTTTTTGGATGCCTCCATCGCCTTTGTCTGTCAAGAGTTCGGTAGAAAGAGACGATAGGATTCGCTGTCCATGAGAATTCTGAAACCCAGCCACATCAGCACGAAAGGGAAAAACTTGCTCGCATAACGGCTGAGTACCACAGCAATACCAGGTAGATGCGTCAGAGTATAGGACATAAACAGCCAGCAGCAAACAATGAAATAGCAAACGGGTATAATTACGGACAGATTTTGGATTGAGCTAGTCGCAAACAAAGGGATATAGATCCCAAGATTGTTGCCGCCGTTAGCAATCGTGACCGAGGAGACGCGATAAGTCTGCGGATCGCGGATTACGTCCCAGAGCGATCGCTTTCTTGAATCAAAGCCTCGAAATTTAGAGTTTCTTTTCAGATTATCTGACTTATCTTCGGCTGAATCATCCTTGTTAAGGTTGAGTAAATTATTCAAGCCAATGAGTATCGGCAAAATCCCCAGTAGCCCCGTCCAAGTTGAGGGAATTGCTAGCCCCACCAAGAAACCAACCAAACTTACCATCACCAATACCGTGAACCCTAGAAGCTCACCT
Source organism: Microcoleus sp. N9_B4 (assembly GCF_036701635.1). NCBI lineage: Bacteria > Bacillati > Cyanobacteriota > Cyanophyceae > Oscillatoriales > Microcoleaceae > Microcoleus > Microcoleus sp. N9_B4. The sequence goes on from NZ_JAUBRC010000014.1 coordinate 122,929, forward strand.
ACCACAATATGTTGAGGACGAAAAGTACGATTAACCTCACTGAAGAAAGCTGTCAGATAAATGTTGTCGTCAAACGTTGTTGCGACAGCAACAGCCAGTCCGATCTTAATTGTTGCAATTAACCAATCCATTACCATCTCTCACTCAACACCTATCCGATCGCCGAAACTAAGGATTTCTCAACCGTTGTGAAGAATCACCATAATCTCGGTATGATAATGTGAGTATCGCATATTGGGTGTAACAAGCGAGCAAATTTGGTAATTTATCCGTATCAATCGGTGCTTTGACTTGATCCCCCATTTTCAATTCATCCAAGAATGTCCATCACCTGTGTTTATCAAAGGAGTCATTATGATTAGCCGTTTGATTGACCTTCTGCCTAGAGGCACAGGTCAAAATATCTTACGGTCGCTCAGTTCGGCCACTCGTAGATCGGCCGCCTATCGGTTTGTAGGTCTGTTTTGTATCGGCATTGTCTCGGTTTTGGTCTTGAGTCTCGCTTTTGACAGTCATGCTGTTGCCGCTTCTGCCTCTGGCAATGTACTCTCCCCTCTAGTAAGTCAGGTAAATCAGGTCAAATTGCCTAAAGAATCAACAATCCGGTTACTGGAAACGGTGGGACTGTTTGTAGGGGGCATACTTTTCTGTGTAGTTTTGGATCGCTGGTTTTCTAACCGTTCTGCTCAATCGGGCAACACACCCTTAGCTGAGCAAGCGCGGCGGCTCAAGCAACTCAAAATCGGTTATCCAGAGGGTATGACGAATCTGGAAGTCCTGCGTGCTCAAGGTTTGCTCGAAAGCCGTTTGCGACCATTTGGGCTGATTGTTACTTGGACAAGCTTCTTATCAGCTTCTGCTCTGATAGAAGCATTAAGCAATGGGACGATCGATTTCTGCGGCGGCGGTGGTACGGCCAGCATCTTCTCGCAAGCAGCGGATCATGTGTTTGTGCGGGTGGCTAAAGAAAAATATACCGCTCCCAAAGGTCAAGCGATTCTAGTACCAGAAGATTCGCCAATTCAGACGGTTGCCGACCTGAAGGGTAAAAAGATAGCTTTTGACAAAGGCTCAAGCGCTCATTATGTGCTGGTGCGGGCATTGGCAAAAGTGGGATTAGAGTTTAGTGACATTGAGCCAATTTATCTGACCCAGCCACAGGCGCTGCCCCTATTCCGCGTGGGTGAGGTGGATGCTTGGGTGATTTGGGTTCCCTACACAGCAACAATCGCCCGAAGCGCTTACCCAGGGCGATCGATTGCAGACTTAGAGAGCATCTTTGGTGACAAAGCCTCTTTAGAAGTTCCGACCTATTACTACGCGATTCCAGAGTTGGTACGCGACTATCCCGACTTGCTCAAGGTGATTTTAGAAGAGGTAAACGAAGCTGGAGCTTGGGCTAAGAAACAGGAATTAGAAGCTGCTGTGCGATTGGCAGAACACCATGAAATAGATCCATCCATTGTAGAAATTTTACAGCGACGTAGTGCCGAGCGCGCTATTATCCCGATCGACGACCAATCGCTCACTGCCCTACAGCACCAGGCAAATATATTTAGAGATTTAGATCTGATTCCTGAGCGGGTGAATGTGAAAGATGGAACCTATAGCTTGCAGACTAAGCAAAACTGGACTTATTAATCTGACAATTATACTCGATTGTAATTTTTGTCTGATATGACCTATGTTTTTTTAGCACAAGTCGGTTAAATATCAGCTCTGTCTGGGTTTCCGGCGGGGTTGTCACCCCCCCATCGGCAAACCTACATCTTGATTAGCTGCATTGCCCGCATTTTTCCTAAAAAAAAGCCCTCAACTTTGTGAGGGCTTTGCGATGCCAGGAACGAGACTTGAACTCGTGACACGTGGATTTTCAGTCCACTGCTCTACCAACTGAGCTATCCCGGCTTGTTTTTTCGCGCTTTACTATCTTAGCAGACACATACAGAATTTAGCAAGCACTTTTCTCAATTAATTTTCGATCGCCCGGAACCGCCCGCCTGTAAGCTAAAAGCTGCAACCTAAAATCCAACAATCGCAATGGCACAGCAACATCGGGACAGCGAGGGCAAGAGTCTGCTTGTCTTAGGCATAATTTGGCTGCTGGGGGCAATTAGCGATCGCCTCTGGTTTGCCCTCGATCGATCTGTCCCGGCGTGGGATCAAGCAGACTACCTGACTAGCACCCTGAAATACTTGCAGGCGTTGCAGCATCCTCAGTGGCTTTCCGGGGAGTGGTGGACAAACTTCTGGCTGCTTTCGACGAAAATTCCGCCCTTGGCATACATCTTAACCGTTCCGTTTCTTCAGGTTTTTGGTACTGGGGGCGATCGGGCAACCCTCGTTCATCTATTATTTAGTGCAATTCTCCTCGCTTCAGTCTACAGTCTGGGCGTCCAATTATTTAACCGGCAAGTTGGTTTGTGGGCCGCTGCAATTTGCGTTTTGTTACCGGGACTTTATGGGCTGCGCTTGCAATTTTTACTCGACTATCCCCTCACTGCGGCGATTACTTTGGCTTTCTATTGTCTGACAATGTGGAAGGCTTCTGAAGGAAAAAGGAAGAAGGAAGAAGGAAGAAGGAAGAAGGAAGAAGGAAGAGAAATCAAGGAAGAAGGAAGAGAAATCAAGGAAGATTTTCCCCATTCTCCGGATCTCCCCCTCTCCCCCTCCCCCAATCTCCCCCTCTCCCCGTCCCACACTCCCCCACTCTCCGCGTCGTCTTTCTTTTGGGCGATCGCCTTTGGAATTTCTCTCGGATTATCAATATTAGTTAAACACACTACTGTATTATTTCTGTTTACCCCGATTGTATGGCTGGCTGTGGGTGCTGTGCGGCAAAAAGCTTGGGGAAGATTATCTCAATTAGCAGGTAGTTTGTTGCTGTCGGTGGCGGTGTTTGGGCCGTGGGCAAAAACCAATTGGCTGTTAATTTTGACCGGGGGAAAACGGGCAACGGTGGATTCTGCGATCGCCGAAGGAGATCCGGCCCTCAATACGATCGACGCTTGGATTTACTACGGTCAACACTTACCCGAACACGTTTCTTGGCCTCTGTTACTTATTCCCTTAGTAGGATTGATACTTTATTGGCGTCGTCGGCAAGATATTTCGTCAATCTTTTATCTCAACTCCTGTCGCTGGCTGGCTGTTTTCTGGGTAGGAGCTTATTTAATTAATTCTCTAAATATCAACAAAGATGACCGATATGGTATACCTTATTTACCAGTTTTATCTATTTTCTTAGCCTATTGTTTAACGCTGTGGCCTTCTCGGTGGGGACGACAAATTCGCTGGGGTACAATTAGCTTGGCAATTCTGGCGATGCTGTTCCATATGTGGCCGCTGGGAGGTGCTTTTGGACATAGCTTAGTTCAAATTATCAGTCCCGGCAATTCTAACTATCCTTACTTGGGGAAAGAGTGGCCGCACCGAGAGGTAATTGCCGAAATTATTGATCGGGAACCTTATTTGCAATCTACTTTAGGCGTGTTGCCTTCGACGCCGGAAATTAACCAGCATAATTTGAATTATTACGGTGCTTTGGCTAATTTTCAGGTTTACGGGCGGCAGGTGGGAACGAATTTAAAAGAAGTGCCGCAAGATGTGCGATCGCTCTCTTGGTTTGTAACTAAAACTGGCCCGCAAGGTTCGATTCGCGAACGGATTAAACAAGCTCAAAATGCAGCGGTGACGGCGATTGAAAAAGGTGATAAATTTGAGTTAGATAAAACTTGGGTTTTGCCCGATTATACTAATTTAAATCTTTATCGGAAGCGAGTGCAGCCTGTCGAAATACAGCCGTTGAATGAAGCGCGATCGCAAGTACAATTAGATCGAGTTACTGTCGGGGGAAAAGCAGTTCCCGGAGTCGCGCTACCGGTTACTTATACTTGGTCTGGGCCTTGGCAGCAGTTGCAGTCTGGTTTAGTGTTGGTAACGTGGGAAAATCAGCAGTCTGGCAATATTCCACCGGGAAAGACTTTCAGGATTTTACACGATCGCGCGATCGCCCAGGGGACTTTGCATCCGGGGATGCTGGAAGCGGATAAATTTGCTGTGGGGTTTCGAGTTGTCGATCGCACGGCGATGCTTCCTCCTGCTAATATTGCACCGGGAACTTACAATCTGCAGGCTACTTATCTAAATCGTAAAACTGGTGAAACTTATCCGATTAATGTGCCGGCAATTAGTGTTAAGATCGAGGCAGAGCCTCTGGATATGCGTTTCCAGGCAGAGCCTGGGAACGAGGATAAAGCACCTAAAAACGAGGATAATACAGATCAGCCTGAGTTAGATTTAGTGACTCAATTGCGGGCGATGGCGGTTAATTTACCCAAAGGATTGCCCGGTTTAGAACCCGTGTTCGAGCAGATTGGGCGCATCAATCAGTACGATCCAATTCAAGATTATACCGTGCAAGCGGAACAATCGTTAGAATATCGGTTGAAACAGGAACCAAATAATCTAGAATTAGCTTATGCTTTGGCATTTTCTAGGGTATTGCAGCAGAATGTCGAAAGTGCGATCGCAGCCTTAGAAAAAGTCACCCAACTCGACTCAAAAAACCCTTACGCTTACGCCTATCTAGCTTTCGTACACCTGTACGGTTGGCATCCCAAAGCCGCTCAAACAGCCTTAAAACCTGCTCTCGCTCTCAACTCCAACCTACCGGAAATTAGAGTTTTAAACGGTGTAGCGGCTCTAATGCAAGGTAATCTCATTCAAGCATGGCAAGATTTGCAATTCTTAAAACAACTCAAAATTTAACAATCCCTTTTATTGTGGCACGGGCGTCCCGCCTGTGATTGCGAAGCGGTAAAAAACAGACCAACAATGAACCAACCAAGAATAATCTCTCTAATTCCCAGTGCCACCGAAATAGTAGCACTTTTAGGATTAACCGATGCAATTGTGGGCCGTTCCCACGAATGCGACTATCCCCCAGAAATCCAAAATTTACCTGTTTGCACTCAGCCTAAATTCAATCCCGAAGGAACTAGCAGCGAAATTCATAACCGCGTGACCGAATTGTTGCAAAATGCGCTGAGTGTGTATAAAGTAGAAATAGATACTTTGGAAAAATTGCAGCCGACTCACATTATTACTCAAGCTCAATGTGAAGTCTGCGCTTGTTCTCTAGCAGATGTTGAACAAGCGGTAAGCACGCTGGTAAATAGCAAGCCGGAAATTATTTCTTTGCAGCCGAATCTGCTAGCAGAAATTTGGACGGATATTCAGCGAGTTGCTGCTGCTTTGGGCGTAAATGGCAAAAGTGCGATCGACCTTTTGCAATCCCGCATCAATGCTATTACCTCGAAAACACAAGCCTCATCTATTCTTAGCACAAAAGAGAGATTTCCCAAAGTAGCCTGCATCGAATGGATTGAGCCTTTGATGGCTGCCGGTAACTGGATTCCCGAATTAGTGGCAATGGCGGGAGGCAATTCGCTGTTTGGAATTGTCGGCGAACATTCCCCTTGGTTAAAATGGGAATCGCTAGTAGAAGCTAATCCCGATGTAATTATTTTCATGCCTTGCGGCTTTGATTTAAACCGCACTCGCAGCGAAGCAATGCAGATAACTAAATACGCAGAATGGGCTAATTTGCCAGCAGTAAAAACTGGGAAAGTTTACATAACTGACGGCAATTCTTACTTTAATCGGCCGGGGCCGAGATTGGTTGATTCGTTAGAAATTTTAGGAGAAATTATCCATCCCGAAATCTTCGATTTTGGCTACCGGGGTAAGGGTTGGCAGCCATTTTTGTAAGTACCTGCAGCTAGCTAAAGCTTTATCTATAGCAATCCTAAATCGGTGAATTTCTTACTCCCTCCCCTTACCAAGGGGAGGGTTGGGGTGGGGTAAAAAATTTACGACTCCTGCAAGAATTGCTATAGCAATCCTGGCATCATTTGTGAATTTCTTACTCCCTCCCCTTGATAAGGGGAGGGTTGGGGTGGGGTAAAAAATTTACGACTCCTGCAAGGATTACTATATATTAATTTTGAATTGCCTTCCATACAAATAAGGACACAACATTGTTGTGTCCTTACTTTGCCTTCATTTAACCAAATCTGACATCAATTGATGCAAAAACGGCTATTTTTACATCCCATCGGGCGGCATCAAAACCTTGTCAATTACGTGAATCACGCCGTTGCTAGCTTTGATATCAGCTTTCACAACATTAGCGCCGCTGACAGTAACTTTACCTGCGCTAACTGCCACCTTCAGCGAACTGCCTTCGACACTTTTAACATCGCCGGATTTCAGGCTAGTAGATAAAACCGAACCAGGAACAACGTGGTAAGTTAAAATCTTAGTAAGTTTGGCTTTGTTTGCCGGTTTGAGCAAATCATCCAAAGTTGCTTTTGGCAAAGCAGCAAATGCCGCGTCTGTCGGTGCAAAAACAGTGAAAGGGCCTTTTCCTTGTAAAGTTGTCACTAAACCGGCTGCTCCCAAAGCCTTTGTCAACGTCTTGAATTGAGCGTCACCAGATGCAATAGCAACAATATCCTTAGTAGCGGTAGTTGATGCCGGTGAAGCGCCAGTTGGTGCCGGTGAAGCAGCGGTTTTCATCTTTCCTGCAACTTGTGGAGTTTGAGTTGCATTAGCAACATTGGTATGGGAGGTGATGTGAGCCAAAGCTGGGAAACCAATCAAGGCGCTAGCGCCGATTATTCCTGCGAAACCTATCAGTTGTTTCATGGAGCTAGGTAAATTTTGATTTTTCATTTCGCTTGCATTTCCTTATGAGATAAAACCGTGAACATGAATTGTTATGTTAGCCACATCTCGACAAAAAGCAAGGTTGCTAGAGGCTAAGGTAGAGAGAAAATTCTCTTGCATCCCCGATCGACCAAAACTTCCTTAATATAACGCAACCTAAGAAATCTGGCATCAACCGCTAAATCTGTAACTCAAAACCTCAATCACCGAACCAGTTTGGGGTAAGTCAGCAGATTTGATCGAAATCGTGTCATTATTCAATCGGCGCACCGGCGTACCCTCCATCAGCGCCAAGAATTCATCTAGCGGCACTAAATCGCACGCAGCAGCATCGGCGGCTTGGGTTTTGAAATGTGTCGGAATCACCATCTTCGGTTTGAGAAGTTGCAAAGTTTGCTTCGCTTCCGCCGGAGTGTAAGCTTTGGGCCCGCCGCCCACGGGAATCAGCACTACATCGGGCCGCCCGATCAAGATTTGTTCTTCAATGCCGATCGGGCCAGCAACTCCGCCCAAGTGTAAAATCTTAACGCCCGCTTGCTGCCACAGCCAAGCCACATTGACCCCAAATCGCCTTCCTCCCTCACGGTCTTTTTCCGTCCGAATCCCTTGAATCCGCAGCCCGTTAGACTTGTAAGCCCCCGGTTCGTACAAAAGGCCGGGATTGCCCGCAAATCCGTCGATCGCCCCTTCATCAAGCAACCGACTGCTAATCAGAATCAAATCTGTTGGTACTTTAGGAGAGCGATAGCCTGCGGTACAGCCCAAGGGGCGAAAAGGATTCACCAGCACCCTCGCACCGCCTCCGGCGAACAAGAAGCAAGTGTGCCCCAACCACTGAATCGACAAAGAATCAGCAGTTTGAGCTTGATAGCTTTCCCATCCAGATGGTAAACCAGTTGCTAAAGCTGCTAGCAAACCCGTCTGTGCGTAACGTATTAATTGTCGCCGTTTCATCTTGTGGTTAGGTTGTCGGGTGTTGGTCGTTTGTTGTTATACCACAAAACACCGTCAGTCGATTTTAGATTTTAGATTTTAGATTTTAGATTTTAGATTTATTTGCAGCATTGAATCTGGAATCTCGAACAGGAGTCTAAAATTTGGGGTTCACCACGACAGGAGTGGGGGGCTTGTATCCTTTTTGATGCGGTTCAGGTGCGAAAATGTGTACCCTACTCTCACCGTAATGTGCTGTGAGAGCGAACCCTACAAATTCATAGAAATTCAACTAAAGTCTTTCCAAGAAATTTCGCAATAATTGCTTTCCCGCAGTCGTCAAAATACTTTCCGGGTGAAACTGCACACCTTCAATGTGCGGATATTCCCGGTGTCGCACGCCCATGATAGTTCCGTCTTCAACCCAAGCCGTAATTTCCAAAACTTCTGGACAACTCTGCTTTTCAATTACTAAACTGTGATAGCGAGTTGCAATCATCGGCGATTCCACACCCTGAAAAACTCCGACTCCTGCGTGTTCTACCTGAGAAGTTTTGCCGTGCATCAACACGGGTGCAGAAACTATTTTCCCACCAAATACTTGACCGATACTTTGATGTCCGAGACACACGCCTAAAATTGGCAGAGTCGGCCCCAATTCTTTGATTAATTCCAGCGAAATTCCCGCATCTTCCGGCCGCCCCGGGCCTGGAGAAATCACCACTGCTGCCGGCTGCAATCGGCGAATTTCTGCTAAGGAGATTTGGTCGTTGCGGTAGACTTGCACTTCGCTTGCTACCGGCAACTCAGCACCCAGTTCTCCTAGATACTGTACCAAATTGTATGTAAAACTGTCGTAGTTATCGATGACTATAATCACGGGTTAAGTTAGATTTTAGGTTTTAGATTTTAGATCTTAGGTTAACTCGCTCCCTGAAAGCAAGGGTTTCAAGATTTTAGATAGATGCCGAAGATAAAAATAGCTGCAATATAGACGAATAAAACTAAAAATCTCAAATGGGTCATCTAAAACCTAAAATTTTCTGGGCCCAATAAGTTACTAACGGGCGATCGCAATTTGAACGACTGCCCACAAAGGAGGAAGCAGAAGTGCAGTACCGACGATGATCGCAGCCATTGCCGATACCAGAACCGCTCCGGCACCGCAGTCTTTGGCAATTTTGGCTAGTTCGTGGTAAGATTGCCCGACTGTCAAGTCTACCACCGATTCGATCGCCGTATTCAACAGTTCCATTGCTAAAACTATGCCAATGGTGACGCCGATCACAGATATTTCTACAGGTTTCAGTTGCAAAAATAGCCCGAGTCCGATCGCCAATGTTCCTATAACTGTGTGAATCCGAAAATTGCGCTGAGTTTCAAAAGCATAACTCAGACCCCCCCAAGCGTATCTAAAACTCGTAGCTAAGCTAGATGCGATTTTCCAGGACAGCTCTCGATTGTATTTCAAGGCTTTTTTAGGCTCGTGGACTGTCTGGCTAGAAGAGTCTTGAGGCATGGGCAGGAACTGTGCGATTTGTGATGAAATTGACGGTCGATCTAGTGTCATAAACAACCAACTTTAAATTACAGAGATAAATGAAAGCTAGACTTTTCAAATTGACTTAATCAAGTCTAAGTAACTTTCCTAAGTTTTTACTAAAGTTTTGGTTTAATTTCAGAAAGTTATGTTGGGCTTGACATGATTTGTTAAGCAACCATCAACTTCAGTTATGCTGTTTGGATCGAAATACCGATCGCCCGCAGCAATGTTTCCTGTCGATCGAGCATTTGAGTCAGACTTTCTTCATCCGGGTGATCCCAGCCCAAAAGATGCAGAAAACCGTGGGCTGCCAGCCAAGCTAGTTCGGTCTTCAGGGGATGTCCTTGCTGCTGGGCTTGTCGGTTAGCTGTATCGATCGAGATGACGATATCACCCAAGTATAGGGGTTCAGATGACTGCATTTCCTCTAGCTGAGGACAGTCTACCTCTAAAGATGCGAAAGCTAGTACATCGGTTGGTCGATCGAGCTGGCGGTACTGGAGGTTGAGGGCTTGCATCTCCGTATCGGCGGTTAAACGCAGACTGACTTCGTAGCCCGGGGCCTCTGGCACATCCGCCGCCTGGTTTTCCAGCCAAACGCTAAACCAATTTTCCCAGGTTTCGGCCCAAATCTCCCCGCTGGCTGCACTCTCAGGGAGGTTGGAAGCGTCGGCTGACTGCTGGGCGAGCCCGTAACAGTCTTCGACGTTCACCTCAATTAACATTTTTTTGCTCTCCTGTCAAGGAATATATTCAATTTTTTTACAAATTCCAATTGCGCGATCGAACGGCAGGGGATTTTGCTGTTGCTGGAAAGATACAGTAATCTGTTAGAGATTGCAACAGGCAGGCAAAACAATCAGCTTAATTGCCTATTTATAAAAGATGAAATTAGAGATCGAAATTAGAGGCTGATTGTTGGAATCCTCGATTAAGAATTGAAATAGCGATCGAGAAAAGCCAAACCGACGAGTACGCCTAAAAGTCCGGCGGCTGTCAAGGCAAAATGAAACAAAGAAGTCGCCCGCTTGCGAACCATGTTCCGCATCGCCAGCTTGACATAACTCGGTGGAGGTGCAGTGTGTGTCGGCGCTGTCTGGGTTTCGGCGGCGGACTCTTCTGAGGCGGGAATTGCTGAGGGAGGTTGACTCATAGTCGTTAGTTTAGAAGGTTAAAAGAGAGGCTGCTGAGGACAGGCTCGTCCCGATGTTAACAAAGATGTAACGTTTTGTGTAGGGTTTTTTAGGTTTCAGATTGTCGGAGGCTGGTTTCGGACAACAAAGCATCTGCCCAAACTGCATCGGATTCTGAAAGCGCAGGGACTAACTCAGCCATATAATCGAGGGTAATGTCATAGGCGGCGCGATCGTACACTGTATTCAACAACGCCTGCAAATCTACGATCGGCTCAACATCGGGCGATCGCAAAGGCAACGGAAAAGACGGAATCACATCTGGTAGATTAAATAAGTATAAATCCGCCCCAGGTCTTTGATTGCTCCGACTCACCAAAATTCGATAATTAGCTGCAATATCATTGTCCAAAACTGGGAGAGGTTCCCAACCCCGCAACAAATCAATCTCCACAAAATTCGTGCGACTTCCGAATATCTTATCCCGCTTTTCTTCATACATTTCGCGCCCTTTCCCCGGACGTTTATTAGCAGGTGAAAGCACCTCAATTACTGTAACAACTTCCTTGGTCGCCAGATCTATCACCTCCAAATATCCTTCTCTCACCTCCTCAGACATCGCTAATCTGATTTTCAATGGTTCAGTAGTTCGTGTGGCGACAGCAACATTCGATGTAGTTGAATTTCTGGGAATCGGATTGCGCTGGATAGAAACATCAGGAATCCCGACTAACAGAGATTGTTCCCCCTTAATTTCATAAATTCGCTTTTCAATCGCCACGCGATATTTTGGCACGAGTTGAGGAACCAAAGACTCCTGAATCATACCAATCAGCAAGTGATGTACTTCTGGCCAAAAGTCCGGGCTTTCTAAATAAGGATTCATTCCCGGAAATGGATTAGGCATTGATTTAACTCCTGTTGATTTACCTGCTTAGGACTTATGCACCGGTGGCCAGAACCGGGTTTTTCACGATAATACTTTATTACAGCCCACAAAACAGCAAAAAACCCGGTTTCTTTGGTTGAGATGCGTCCAAGATTACTACTTCATATTATCCCCTCAATCCCCTCTCCCGAAGCAGAGAATCAGCCCAAGCAGCATCGGCTTCCGACAACGGGGGAACGGGTGCGGCGGTGTAATCTATTCTAAAGTCATAGGCGGCGCGATCGTAAACCCCATTTAATAACGCTTGTAAATCTACAATTGGTTCCGCATCACCCGCGCGCAAAGGCAAGGGAAACTGAGGAATCATATCCGGTAAATTGAAAAGGTACAAATCTGCCAAAGGCCTTTGATTTCTCCGACTCACTAAAATCCGATAACTTGCCTCAATATCGTTACCAAAAATTGGCAGAGGTTGGTAACTTCGCAGCAAGTCAATTTCAACCAGATGAGTGTGACTACCAAACACCCTTTCTCGCTTTCCTTCATACATTTCTCGCCCTTTGCCAGGGCGCTTATTTGTTGGAGAAAGCACCTCAATTACAGTCACTACCTTTTTAGTTTCAGTTTCGATGACCTGCAAATAACTTTCTTTTACTTCCACTGGCCAAGGTATTCTCACCTTCAAAGACTGGGTGGGCGGAGCGGCAACGGCGACATTAGAAGTAGTCTCGATTATTGTAGTGGCGGAGCGCTGGATTGTGACATCAGGAATGCCAATTAGTAAAGCATCTTCGCCACTGATTTGATAAATTCTTTGTTCGATATCTACTAAATATTTGGGTAGCAGTTGCGGAGTCAACAAATCTGCGATCGCCACTATTAACCTATTATGAACCGAACGCCATAATTCAGGACTTTCTAAATAAGGATTCATCCCCGGAAACGGATTACTCATTAATTTAACTCCTGTTAATTTACATGATTCTACTATTTTAGCCGTTCGATTAGAAAAACGCAGACAATATCAAACTATCATCTGCGTTAATCCGCGTGCATCTGCGATTAAAATCCCCTAAAAATCGCCGTAACTGCTAATAGCCGCCTGCAACCTCCCAATCACTTCATCAACCGAAATCGCCCCCAACTCCCCAGAAGCCCGAGTCCGAATATTCAAACTATTCGCCTCAACCTCCTTCGCACCCACAACACCCATCACCGGAATTTTATCCTTCTCAGCATTGCGAATCAACTTGCCCAAACGCTCGCTATTCTCATCAGCTTCAGCGCGCATTCCGAGCAGTTTCATCTTCGCCGCCACTTCCTTCGCAAACGGCAAAAACTCGGCGCTGACAGGCAACAACCGCACCTGAATCGGCGCTAACCACAGCGGAAAATCGCCTGCATACTGCTCAATCAAAATCCCGATCAAGCGTTCCAAAGAACCGAAAGGAGCGCGGTGAATCATCACCGGACGCTTGCGAGTGCCGTCTTCAGCAACGTATTCCAAATCAAAACGTTCAGGCAAATTGTAATCTACCTGAACAGTTCCTAATTGCCATTCTCTATCCAAGACATCTTGGAAAATGAAATCGAGTTTCGGCCCGTAAAAAGCCGCCTCCCCAATTCCTTCAAAATAATTCATTCCCAAAGTTTCCACCGCGCGGCGGATTGCACCTTGAGCCTTTTCCCAAGCTTCATCGGAACCGATGTATTTCTCTAAATTGTTCGGATCGCGGAAGCTCAAACGCGCCTTAAAGTTTTTCAGTTGCAGACTCTTGAATACTGACAGAATCAAATCCACCACATTCAAGAATTCTGCATCCAACTGTTCCGGCGTGACAAATAAGTGGGAATCATCCACCGTAAAGCCGCGCACCCGCGTTAAACCGCCCAATTCTCCCGATTGTTCGTAGCGGTAAACCGTGCCGAATTCCGCTAAGCGCATCGGCAGTTCTCGATAGGAACGCAATTCGCTTTTGTAAATTTGGATGTGGAAAGGGCAGTTCATCGGTTTCATCACAAAACCCTGTTCGTTTGCTGCCGCTTCCTCATCCTCCGCCATCAGCGGAAACATATCTTCTTTGTATTTCTGCCAGTGTCCAGAAATTTTGAACAAATCGACTCTGGCAATGTGGGGAGTCACAACTTGCAAATAGCCGCGCTTGATTTGTTCTTGTTTCAAGTAATCTTCTAAAATACTTCTCAAAACAGTGCCTTTCGGCGTCCACAAAGGCAAACCAGGCCCAACTGCATCGGCAAAAATAAATAAGCCTAATTCTTTGCCAAGTTTGCGGTGATCCCGCCTTAATGCTTCTTCTTTGCGGTGTTTGTATGCTGCTAGCTGTTCGGGAGTTTCCCAAGCAGTGCCGTAAATGCGCTGTAACTGAGCTTTGGTTTCGTCGCCGCGCCAGTACGCGCCTGCTAGGCTTTCTAGCTCGATCGCCTTTGGATTCAACTCACTGGTATTATCCAAGTGAGGGCCAGCGCACAAATCCCACCATTCCTCGCCCAAATGGTAAAGAGTAATTGGTTCAATCAAACCTTCTAAAATTTCTAATTTGTAAGGTTCATTAATCTCCTTAATTCTGCGTTCGGCTTCCTCGCGGCTGACTTCTTCGCGAATTACAGGCAATTTACGGTTGATGATTTTGATCATCTCTTTTTTAATGGCTTTTAAATCCTGTTCCGTAAAAGGTTCAGGAGTGTCAAAGTCATAATAGAAACCGTTTTCAATCCAAGGGCCAATGGTCACTTGCGCCTTGGGAAATAACTTCTGCACCGCCATCGCCATAACGTGGGAGGTGGTGTGGCGAATTTTTTTTAGTGCCTCCGACTCACTCGTGCGGGGCAACTCAATCTTAACGGACTCTTCTGGAGCGGACATGGATTCTGAGCTAGACATCGGCTGAATTAGCAATTAATTTAGTTGCAGTTGCTTCTATCTTACTCAGATTGGGACAGCAAGCGCCGACTTCCGACTGGGGGACACTCCGGGAAATTAGGTCATTCTGGGCATTGGGCATGGGGCATTGGGCATGGGGCATAGTTTTTTTCTTCCTTCTTTCTTCTTCCTTTCATCCGTTACATCCGTTACATCTGAGATGTTGCACCATTGTCAAGAACGGGCTCTCCGGCCCGTTCCACAAAGAATGAGTTTTCTCGCTTCACAGGCCGAAAAGCCTGTTCCTAAAGAAGTAATTGAGAATGGTGCAAGATGTGAGTTACATCCGAAGAAAGCAAATCCCTTGCCGAACTTCCTTCTGCTATGAGCTATTGCTAGCGAGTCTGAGCCGATATTGCACAATTTGGGGATTTCCACTCAAAAATCGCTGCTGACACAGTTAAATTTATTCACACCCACCGACTAATTGTTATTAAATTATTGAATTTTTGTTAAAAAAATGTTACATTTTGTAAAGACAGTCTAAGACTATAATAGATAAATAACCCAATTTTGATCCATGCTTAATTCCAACTTGCCCGAGCCAGAATTGCTCAAAGCGTTACTGGAACCGCTGTTAGAGGATTTCAGTTACTGGTTCGATCGATCGGCAAAGCTCTTAGAAACTGAGGAAATTCCCTTTCTCAGCGACGAGGATCAATCTGACTTGCTGGCGCGAGTCAAACATGCTCAGCAAGAAGTAGGCGCAGCTAAAGCTCTATTTCAAGCAACCGGAGGTCAAGTTGGGATTGAAACAGCAGCACTGATGCCGTGGCACAGACAGCTCGCCGAATGCTGGCAAGTATCGGCACGCTTTCGCTCATGGCAGTCAGCTCCCCCTGGAAAATAAGGAAGCGAGTTCAAGTTAAACTTGCAGTCAAATCCCAAACTTTGGGAAATGTGGCGGCCCACTTGACAACCTCCAACAGATTTCCAGTTAATAAGTTATCAGAAAATTGGGTTTAAAACCCCGTCGTTTTAGGAAGGCTTTATTTCCAAAAAGTTCTAAAAGTTTCCCAAATAGTACCCTATACTACAAATAGATACAGGTAGAATAACCGCGAGCATCGAATGGATAACCAACCCCAAAATGACCCGCTTGAGAAACAATAATGTCTCGTGGGTGGCGAAAACCACAAAAACATAGCTAGGGTAGCCATCGCGCACCCATACCAGAAAACTCAAAATCTTAGTAGTTAGATGTACCGTAGGGCATACGGGAACAAAGGGAATAATCCCTTAACGCTTGGGGAGACAAGCCCTCTGGGACTATTCAAATTAGGCTCGAAGCTTTGTTCAATTGGACGGGTTTTTGGTTTAAATATTGCCGAAGGGATGAATAGTTTAAAGGTATGTCAGTGAACCAAGAATCCCCGCGTTTACGGCCGGGAGTGTCAATACTTGCTGAAACACTTTTGTAAATTGCTGTGTGGCTGTTTAGCCCGGAGGAGAAGATAATGTTGCACCTGCTTTATATTTTAGCTTTTACCGTTCTTGCCTTTCTGGCAGTCGGTAACTTAATCCGCAGTCTAGTCACCGTTGGTATGGAGTCCCAGCGCCCTCAACAGTTCAGGGCAAATAATCCCTACCCATCCTATCCTCGCTCTCAATCGGTACCGCATCCAGAACTTTTAGATGAATACGGAAACATAGTCAATGAGCCCCTGTTAGTGATGCGTTCGCTGACTGTCCAAGACGCCCGCGAACAATTAGATGCTCTCTACAAATCATCTCCGGGCGGCAGCGACGAAGGGGGCGAACTAGCCTAAGAAAACCACAGCCGCAGCATTTATACTTAGGCGCGATGCCTCAAAAAAATATAGGACTTACACCCTAGGTGTCAGAAGCCCGGTTTATTCATAGATGGTGGGTAAAAACCGGGTTTCTTGGGATCAGTCGTCAAAATAATTGGTCGTTAGTTTTTAACTAATGCCTAATTATTTGCGATTTTTTAAAGTTTAATTACCGATTAACCAGATCGATCGCCAAAAAGCGATAATTATGGCACTGATATCCAAGAGAGCGAGGATAGTTTGACACTCAAGTACAGGGAAACTAGGAATCTGGGCGGGCACCGCGGAGCGAATTTGGGCGAACACCGGGGTACATTAGGAGAGCGAAACCGATTTCTTTGTACTTTACTTACCAAGTGCTGTAAATCTATTAGATACTGAAGAAGGATCGCTCTAAACCTCCTATCGATCCTGTTTTGTCATCGGCAAAAATGCACGTTTAAGGCTAGATGATCGTCCCTATTTCGCTACTGGCAGAACTTCTGCAAGCTTTGCCCCAACTGCGGGCACAAATTTATTTCAAATCTTCCATGACAGCCTTGTCTCACGCGATGGAAGACTTAGTTTTGGCGGGTTCCGACGACGAACCGCTAGTCATTGCCAGCTTTCAGCGAGAGCGCTTCTACCGCCAGGAAGCTCACCGCTACCGGCGAATTGCCTCACTATCCTCTCAGGTATACGTGCTGGCAGCACCGGAAACTGAGTTTAAAAATTCTTCGGAGTGTCACGAAACTGTGGCGTTTGAACCGGAGGACGGATTAAGTAAAGAGTGGCACTTAGTGGTGATCGGGCAACAATACTCAACTTGCCTGATTTGTCAAGAAAAAATTGTGCCGATCGACAACCAGGACGATCGCGGGCCACTGTTGATGGATCAAGCTCGCAGATTTGAAGGAATTTGGACGTTCGATCGCGAGGTAAGCTCCAAAGCTGCCGCATTGTTGCTCGATAGAATTGTCAATTATCGCCCGGAATTAGCCGAAAAGATCGATCGAGCGCGAACTACTTACAAGCTCAAAACACCGAAAAAAACGCGGAAATCCGCCACTTCCAAAGCCGCCAAACCCGACATAAGTACGAGAAAAAACTCAAAAATTCCCAATCCCAAATTGAGCGATGCTTTTACCGAACGCTTAGTAACCTACTTGCAAGCAGGCCAGCACAAACTGCTCAAAGCGTACAGCGCCATCGCCGCTCAAGAACGCAAAGAACGCCTGGTAAACTTAATTACCACGGCAATGCGGCAGTCTCTCAACCCACAAGAAATCGTCGAAGTTGCAGTCCAAGAACTCGGCACTGCCCTGTCGGCAAGCCGATGTTTGATTTATCGGTGCAAGGCCACAGATGTTGCGGTCAAAATCGATCGCGAGTTTTTGCGTCCGGGCGCTAGTTCCATGCTGGATCAGACTTGGCTGTTGCAGGAAAATCAAATATGGAGCGACGCGGTGGCGCGGCAAGAGCGAGTTTACATCCAAGAAACATCACAACACCCGCTGATTGTCAATACACAATTCCTGGAAAAAACTGTAAAAAATTGGCAAATTGTCTCTTGGTTAATGGTGCCAGTGCTTTATCAGGGGCGGGTTTTGGGAATGGTGGAAATGCACCAGTGCCGATCGGTTTTGCCTTGGGAAGAAGACGAAATTGCTTTAGTAGAGGCGATCGCCACCCAACTTGGAGCGGCCTTAATTCAAGCAGAAACCTACGCTCATTTAGAAGAACTCAACCAACAATTAGAAGCATTAGACCGCACTCGCAGCAATCTAATTGCCATCACCGGACACGAACTCCGCACCCCTCTTTCTACGATTCAAGTGTGTTTGGAAAGTTTGAACTCCGAACCAGATATGCCCGCAGAATTGCGGAAAATCATGTTAGAAACTGCCCTCGGTGATGCCGATAGAATGCGGAAACTTGTGCAGGATTTCTTAACTCTTTCTCACTTAGAAAGCGGGCGAGTTAAATGGAATGTAGAATCGCTGACGCTGCAAGAATGCGTTGATTTGGCCCTCAGCAGCGTGCGATCGCGCACTGTCGATCGACAGTTACCGGAAATTATCGCCGAAGTGTCCGCAGAATTGCCTTTAGTGCAAGCTGACGGAGAGTGGTTGGTGGAGGTGCTCTCCAAACTGCTAGACAACGCTTGCAAATTCACCACACCTCAAGGAAGCGTGACCATAAGAGCGAAATGCAACGGTTCTCAGATGGTGGAAGTGCTCGTAGCCGATACGGGGAGGGGAATAGAGGCGAACAGTTTAAAAGTAGTGTTCGATCGATTTTATCAAGAAGAAGGAGCTTTGCGCCGCAGTGCCGGCGGTACCGGTTTAGGATTAGCAATCTGCAAGCAGATTGTTGCCGGCTGGGGCGGTAAAATTTGGGTAGATTCCGCAGGAAAAGACCGAGGAAGTGAATTTCACTTTACTATTCCCACTGTTTAGACTCAATTGATACAGCGTATTCCCGGTTTATGAAGTACACCCCACAAACCGGGTTTCTGTAAGCTTTCGCGCATTTAAATTGTATATTCAGGGCGGGCGGGACACCCCACAAGACTTTTTTTTTTGACAGACAATTTAAATGCCGCAACAGCTTACAGTTCTCGCATCATTACTGATTCTGTTGCTCGAAACCCGGTTGATCGCGATCTACATTTACATGGAATATACTGTAAAAAACCGGGTTTGTGGGCGTCTGAGCGCGCAAGTATCGATCGAGTTATATCAAATCCGGCTGCGCCGGAATGATATCAAATCCGCGCTTCATCGTCGGGCGTAAAGTCGAATCCCGAGGCCAACAAATAATTCGCGCAATTTTCATTTTTTTGACACCTCCTTCTACAGTAAACAGTAAACAGTCAACAATGATAAGGAGTGCAACCGGAATCGATATTAATTGATCGACCGAGACACGATAGCACAGAAAAGTTTTCACAGAACCAGCCTCCGCTGCTACACCCTTTCTCACCCTCAATCCTCACCCTGTGAGATCAGCCTTAAAGGTGATGTGGCAACGCGGTCTTCAGCTTTAAAATCGGAAGTATCAAAGCAGATTCAGGATGCTCTTGCCGTCTTAAACCCGGTTTGGCGACAGAATACCTAGGGAGGCTGCCGAAAATTAATATCAGTTTAAAAAAATAATCCAACTGTAGGTAAGCTGCAAGCCCCGATCGTAATCAGTCATGCCGAATCTAAAATCTCAAATCTAAAATCTCAAATGGTATAAGTCTCCTGTCCACAAGTCGTGAGATGGTAAAAGCCGATCGAATCTGTTGAGGCACTGCCGGCGCCAGTGTTGATTCGTGAAAATTTGAGAATGCAAATGTTTCGCCCGGAAAAACTTTTTTTCCAGAAGAATACTCAAACCTAGAGGTTAGGAAAATCGATTATGTCACCTACAACCCAGATGAAATCTACTCAACCTATGGCCAAAAAGCCACAACTACAATTAGGTTCTCAAGGTAAAGCGGTATTGGAACTCGAACAACTGCTAACCAAGTTACAACTTTATCGGCATCCTGCTAAAGGAATTTTTAACAAAGCAGTTGAATTTTCTGTGAAACTGTTTCAGTTTCGGGTTTTCTTGTCGCCCGACGGCATTGTGGGGCCGCTGACTTGGCAGGCGCTTTATACTGGAGCTCCAGTTAATATGCCCGTACTCAGATTCGGCAGTTCTGGGGAAGCAGTCGCTACTGTCCAGGAAGTTCTCAAAACTTCCCAGCATTATAGTGGTGCAATTGACGGCGACTTTGCTACTTTGACGGACAAAGCTGTTCGCGCATTTCAAAAAAGCTTTGGGATTCAGGCAAACGGGATTGTCGATCAAGAAACTTGGACTGCTTTGAGCCAAATTCCGCGTGGCTATGACCCTAATAGGTTCTTGACTTAGGGTTGGCGCGGTAAATTGTTCGATCATCGTGTATGGGGGGAAATTGGGGGAATGTGCGATTATTCTGGTGCCCCACAAGCACCAGAATAATTGCTGTTTTTTTTTGATTATTTTTTCGGGATTCGTGCTGCCTAATTTTGTTTTATAACTTTGGTGTAAATTACCAATTATCAATTATTAATTACTAATTATCAATTATCAGAAGAGATCGATCGCCAAAAAACTGTTAACTTTCCTTACAATTTCGACAGCCGTGTCGCCTCATGATGATAGGATGCCGTAAAAATCCTTTGGATATGTTTATGGCAGAAGAACTCACTGGACAACCCCCTCTTTTCGGCGGCAGCACCGGCGGCTTGCTGACCAAGGCGCTAGTTGAAGAGAAGTACGCGATCACTTGGACTAGCCCCAAGGAACAGGTGTTTGAAATGCCTACAGGCGGCGCTGCAATCATGCGTCAAGGCGACAACTTGCTGTATCTGCCCCGCAAGGAGCAGTGCATCGCTTTGGGCGGCCAGCAACTGCGGGCTAAATTCAAAATCTCAAACTACAAAATTTACCGCGTGTTTCCCGACGGTTCTACTGAGTACCTGCATCCCAAAGATGGCGTGTTCCCTGAAAAGGTGAACGAAGGTCGTCCGTACAACGGTAAGATTGACCGCAATATTGGCAGCAATCCCAATCCGATTAAGGTGAAGTTCACCGGTAAGAAGACTTTCGATCCTTAAACTATGACTGCATCGCTGAGCAAAACATAGGTAATATTGCCTCGAACGGCTCAGCTTGTAAACTTGTTTTTGCAGTAGTATTCTGGCGCGGGAAGCTAAGCCCGCAGCGCCAAAATACTACTGCAAACTTCTAATCTTATTAAAAGTTAATCGTTAAATTAAAAATGAATGTCGCAATCAGGCGAGCGCAGCCTTCTGATATCGATGTTTGCGCTGGCATTACTTATGAAGCTTTTAAAGATATTTCCGATCGCCACCAATTCCCTCATACAGATTTTCCGACGCTGGAGTTTTCCACGGAAATTATTGGTCTTATGATCGAAATTCCGTTGTTTTTTGGCATAGTAGCCGAGAGCTCCGGTGCGGTTGTCGGCTGCGGGTTTATGGACGAACGCAACCCGATTCGCGGTATCGGGCCCGTCAGTGTCGATCGAACTTTTCAAGGCCGCGGCACGGGACGGGAAATCATGAAAGCTTTGCTGGAACGGGGACAGGACGCTGTGGGTATCCGTTTGGTTCAGGAATCTTTTAATATGGCGTCGTTGTCGCTGTACGCTTCTTTGGGTTTTGAGGTGAAGGAACCTTTCGTGTTAATGGAGGGCAAGTTTCGCAGCCAGCCGCAGCATGGGTTTGAGGTGCGACCGATGAGTAGTGAGGATGTTGGTGAATGTGCGGCTTTGTGCGAAAAACTGTGCGGGTGCGATCGAACTTCGGAGATTGAAGACGCCCTGAATGACTTTTCTCCCTTCGTTGCTTGTAAACAAGGTCGGATTGTGGCTTATACTTGTGCGGTGTCGGCTTTGGGCCACAGCGTCGCGGAAACGGAAGCTGATATGCAGGCTTTGCTGTTGGGGGCTGCTGCGTACAGTTCCGAAGAACAGGTTTCTTTTCACTTGCCGCTGAGGTACGCAAGTTTGTTTCGCTGGTGCTTGCAAGAGGGGCTGCGCGCCCTCAAGCCGATGGCGGTGATGGCACTTGGCGAGTACCGGTCGCCGGAGGGATGTTGGTTTCCGTCTTTTGTTTATTGAACCCAAGACGGTTAGGACGCTTTTAATCGCTGAAATTATTGCCAGGATTGCATTTTCCTTCTTCCCTCTTCCTTCTTCCTTCTTCCCTCTTCCTTCTTCCTTCTTCCTTCTTCCTTCTTCCTTCTTCCTTCTTCCTTCTTCCTTCTTCCTTCTTCCTTCTTCC
>NZ_JAUBRC010000015.1:0-130477 GCF_036701635.1 Microcoleus sp. N9_B4
CCTGTTGCTTCCAGAAATAGACCTAGCAAGGCTCGCAGACTTTTTTGTTGATATTTGCTTGGCATTAAATCCATCAAGGTATAGACTAATGCTTGGGCATAATTAAGGATGGTTAACATTAACTTATCACATTGTTTATACGCCCTTTATTTCACATTTGGGTACACAATGCAAGGGCTTATTGAGAATGGTGCAAGATCTCAGTTTTAACCCACAGATGCGGGCAAAAACCCGGTTTCTTGGATTATCGCCCGCCGCTAACTCCCTCCAAGCGCAGAAAATGCACTCGACCAGACGTATCGACCGCTACAACACTCACCCCATCAGGCGAAATTGCACAGCAATTAAACCCATGTTCTCCGCTGAAAGTACAAACCTCTTCACCGCTAAACAAATCCCAGACTTTCAGGGTATTATCCCTTGAAGCGGAAATCGCTGTTTTGCCGTCCGGTGCGATCGCCACTGCCGTTACCCGGTGATTATGAGCAGTAAGAGTTTTCAGTTCCCAGCCTGTCTCGGTGTCCCAGATTTTCAGGGTTTTGTCCCCTGAAGCGGAAATCGCGGTTTTGCCGTCTGGTGCGATCGTCACTGCTGTTACCAAGTCATTATGACCAGTAAGAGTTTTCAGTTCCCGGCCTGTCTCGGTGTCCCAGATTTTCAGGGTTTTATCCTCTGAAGCGGAAATCGCGGTTTTGCCGTCTGGTGCGATCGCCACTGCTGTTACCCAGTGATTATGACCAGTAAGAGTTTTCAGTTCCCGGCCTGTCTCGGTGTCCCAGATTTTCAGGGTTTTATCCCCTGAAGCGGAAATCGCGGTTTTGCCGTCTGGTGCGATCGCCACTCGTGTTACATCGCGAGTATGAGCAGTAAAAGTTTTCAGTTCCCGGCCTGTCTCGGTGTCCCAGATTTTCAGGGTTTTGTCCCCTGAAGCGGAAATCGCGGTTTTGCCGTCTGGTGCGATCGCCACTGCTGTTACCATGCTCATAACATCAGTGCTCATAAGATCAGTAAGAGTTTTCAGTTCCCGGCCTGTCTCGGTGTCCCAGATTTTCAGGGTTAAATCGTCTGAAGCGGAAATCGCGGTTTTGCCGTCTGGTGCGATCGCCACTGCTGTTACCATGCTCATAAGATCAGTAAAAGTTTTCAGTTTCGGGCCTGTCTCGGTGTCCCAGATTTTCAGGGTTTTATCCCCTGAAGCCGAAATCGCGGTTTTGCCGTCGGGTGCGATCGCCACTGCTGTTACCCAGCTATTATGACCAGTAAGAGTTTTCAGTTCCCGGCCTGTCTCGGTGTCCCAGATTTTCAGGGTATTATCCCTTGAAGCGGAAATCGCGGTTTTGCCGTCTGGTGCGATCGCCACTGCTGTTACCCAGTCATTCTGACCAGTAAGAGTTTTCAGTTCCCGGCCTGTCTCGGTGTCCCAGATTTTCAGGGTTTTGTCCGCTGAAGCCGAAATCGCTGTTTTGCCGTCTGGTGCGATCGCCACTGCTGTTACCCAGTGATTATGACCAGTAAGAGTTTTCAGTTCCCGGCCTGTCTCGGTGTCCCAGATTTTCAGGGTTTTATCCGCTGAAGCCGAAATCGCTGTTTTGCCGTCTGGTGCGATCGCCACTGCTGTTACTGATTTAGTATGAGCAGTAAGAGTTTTCAGTTCCCGGCCTGTCTCGGTGTCCCAGATTTTCAGGGTTTTATCCCCTGAAGCGGAAATCGCGGTTTTGCCGTCTGGTGCGATCGCCACTGCTGTTACCGAGCTATTATTACCAGTAAGAGTTTTCAGGTTCCTGCCTGTCTCGGTGTCCCAGATTTTCAGGGTTTTATCCCCTGAAGCGGAAATCGCTGTTTTTCCGTCTGGTGCGATCGCCACTGCTGTTACCGAGCTATTATTACCAGTAAGAGTTTTCAGTTCCCGGCCTGTCTCGGTGTCCCAGATTTTCAGGGTTGAATCGTCTGAAGCGGAAATCGCGGTTTTGCCGTCTGGTGCGATCGCCACTCGTGTTACATTGCGAGTATGACCGGCTAATGTCCGCAGCGCCCCTTCATTTCCCCGTTCTAAATTAGCTTTTAAAGGCCGGAACCAAAGACCCTCTTTCGATTGCTTAGTTTGTTCTAGCATGAATCGAATCTCAGGTATTTCAAAATCTAGCAACCTGCCTAACAAATGCCCGGCCAATTGCGTTTTATCCCTTTCCAAAACGTGCGCCGACTTCCGAATTGCCGCCTGAATCAACCCCAAAGTTTCCGTTTGCCCCTCCGACAACAAAACATCAGAAACCCTCGCCAAATCGTAATCATCAATTAGCGCTTGTACCCCCCAAAAATCCAGTTTCATCTCAATAAAACCGAAATCCGTCAACCAAGCACAATAACGGTCAACCTTCCCCCGTTTCGCAAATCTCTTCGGTTGATATTTCAACAGCAAATCTCGATCTTCCTGACACTGCTGTGCCAACCACACACCTAATTCGCTCATCGCGGCGCTCCTTCTATAGCGTTATCACAAATGTCATCATTAATATCTTCCAGTGTTAGTCCAGCCGACTGCACAGTTTCATCTGCTTCCAGAAACTGCCGAAAACTGTTGTGATAGATAGTGTATCGAGTTTCCCTTCCTACTTTCTCATGTCGCAAAAACGAATTCCATTTTCCGAGCACCTGCTGTACTGTCATAACATTTTTCTCGCCGGCAGATCTAGCCAACCAGCGACAAGAAACAGGTTCCTCTGCTTGCGACAGGAAATAGATAATCCTAACCTTCAATTCCAGCAGAGGATCGTTTTCCCTGCCCATGCCCATCATCTGTCCCCAGTGTTTTTGATAATATTCCTCCAAACCCGCTGGCAAATCATTTAAATTCACATCATTGTACGTGCCGCCTTCAATCTCATCAAGTACGTGGCGGAGGTAGATAAATTTCTTTTCGCTTTTTTGGGCTACCGCCGTCACAAACTGTTCCCGCTGCAAATTTCGACCCTTAATCCAATCCTGAATTAACTGGCTTCTCTCCGTGCGTTTTGCCAGATAAGCCTCGACATCTTTGAGACTGTCTGTACTGTATTTCATCAAATCAAAAACCGTCTTGTTAGCTGTCGGCATTGTCAGAAAATCCGGCCGCTTGGAAACAATAAAATAAACGTTATCTGGCAAATCATTAGGCAAATACGAAACATTGCTACCGCTAGTTTGAGCCTTCCAATCAACTTCATCCAGCGCATCGACAACAAAAATTATTTTTTTCTCTTTGCTAGACTTAGCGCTGACTTCCTTCAGCAACTCGCCTAGAAAGTTGTTATTTTTCAGGGCATTTTCCGGCAGTCGCGGATACTTATCTTTAAGATTAAAACCTTCAATCAACTGAGTGCAAGCATTTTCCAAAAAAGTTTCAGCGCTGACAATCCCGTCCGGTTGCGAGTTGAAATGAGTAACGCAGCGGCGCTTCAACATCACCACACAGGCAGCCATAATCGCGCTTTTCCCAACACCCGGTTCCGCCTCCAAAACAAAATAGCCTTTTTGCTTTGTCCTCAGAAACTCATTAATTGCTTCAAACACAAATTTCCGACCGGTAAAGTCTTTAATTCTGTCCTGAATAATCGTCTCTGACTTAACAGGAATCGGCAAACTCGGCGCAGCAGGATCGATATATCTTTCCAGCAATGCCCGAATCTGCGCCAAATCGTCGCGGATGCCAATTTCGATCGCCTCCAATTTCACCATCACTTGACAAATCTGCTGCCGAGTTGCCACCGCCTCCAATTTTTGCAGAATCTCCCCATTTTGCAGCCCCAAATCTCTCAATTCAGTCAAAGCAATTTGGTGCAGATTCAACAGCATCGCCGCAAACTTTTCTCCTCCCTTCGCCGCATCCAGTTTCAGCACTTCGCGGTAGGCTTTCGGGAAAGTTGCGTACAGCTTGTCCGCCACAAATTCCACAATTTCCGCATCGAAGGATTTCCCCTCGCGCCGGGCGAATTCGTTGAGGAAAGTTGCCCAATCTGCCGTTGTCAATCCGGTAACTCGATCGAACTCCTCGGCATCCGCAGAAAAAATCTGAGTTAGCTGCTCTTCCGAAATCTGTAAACCCCTTGACAAATCGGCTGTATTCGTGTTAATATCCAGCCAGTATTCAGGAGTTTTCTCGGCTAATTGACTGAGTGCTGTTTCTGGATAAGGCAAATTTTTGGTTTCGGCGATCGCAATTAAGCGATCGGACTTCGCAACCTCTCTCAAAATATAGCCGATCGCCTCACCCGCGGCCTTAATCAAATCGTGATTATCGAGAATCCTCGGATTTTTGCTCAACCCTTCCGTCATCCGATTTGCCAGTTCATCAGCGGCCATAGTCTCAGCGAGACTACCAGCAATAGCTGCTAAGATAGAAACTCCCCCAAGTGCGATCGGGCCGCCGATCATACCCGCTGCTGCTTGAGTTGCCGGATTGGCGATCGCATTTGAAATAACTTGTCCAATAGCCATCACCGCACTGCATCCAATTACCCTAGTTTTAAAATTAGCTAAGTCAATTAGTGGCATAAAATAAATATTCCTCTTTTAAATAGTTGGTAGTAATTATATCTTGCCGGCTGCCGTTTAGTCCGTCGCTGCGAAAATTTCAAGTTAATTTAGAGATTGTCGATCGCGACGCACCCTAGAATATAAAGTAAAATATAATTAATTATCTCGAAGTTCTTTTTCTTGCAAAAGTTGGGTTGCCCAAACCCGCTCTTCTTCCGGTAGAGACGGTACGGGTTCTTGATTATAGTCGATCCGATAATCATAGCCAGCGCGATCGTAAATACCTCCAAATATTTCTGGTAAATTAACAATAGGTTCTACATCTTCCTCGCGCAAGGGAAGCGGAAATATAGGTAGAGAATCGCGGAGATTAAAAGCATAAAGTTCGGCAAACGGACGGCGATTACTGGGACTGACTAAAATCCGATAATCGCTTTGAATAGAATTATTAAGAATAGGCATAGATTCCCATTTTCGTAGTAAATCGATTTCCACTAAATTGGTTAAGCTACCTAAAATACTCTGGCGTTTTTTGAGATAAGTAATTCTTCCTTCTCCACTACGTTTGTTCACAGGAGAAAGAATCTCAATTGCAGTGACAACTTGTTTCGTTGCCATTTCTCGCACTTCCAGGTAAGTCTGTTTAATTTTTTCAGGAGCAGGCACTTTAACGGTAGTCGGAAGTGTTATACTTACAGTGGCAACTGAACCTGTAGGAATATTCGGGTTATTAGATTGACGCTTAATCGCGACATCGGGGATACCTACTAAAAGGGAGTCGCTGTTACTGTCATTTGGATCGGTAATTTCATAGATGCGTTTGTCGATTGCAACCTCATATTTAGGGCGAATTTGAGGGACTAAGGATGCCGCGATCGCAGAAATTAACCAATGATGAGTTTCCTGCCAGAAATCGGGGTGTTCTAAGTAGGGGTCCATTCCAGGAAAAGGTGAAGGCATAGGACTGTTCTCCGATGTATTGACTTTCAAATCATTTTAGCATTTTTAATTTTGTAGGGTGCGTCGCTGCGAGATTTTCGAGTGTCCCTACAAGAGTGACGCACCCTACGGTATCTAGAACAATGTCGTAAATATCAACTACAAAACAGCAGCAACACTTGCCATCAACAACCCTTGAAACAATTTAACCCCATCAGTTTCGCCCAACATCGGATCGGATGCCCGTTCAGGATGCGGCATCATTCCTAATACATTGCCTTGGCGGTTGCAAATACCGGCAATATTATTTAACGAACCGTTGGGATTGCCAGCATCGTTAATTTTGCCCGCAGGAGTACAGTAGCGAAACAGGACTTGCTTGTGCTCTTCTAGTTCTGCTAAAGTATCGGCATCGGCATAATAGTTTCCTTCGCCGTGGGCGATCGGCAAATCGATGATTTCACCCGTAGTATAAGCCGCAGTCCAACGAGTATTACCGCGTTCGACTTTCAAAGAAGCGCGATCGCAAATAAAATTCAATCCCGCATTCCGCACCAGAGCACCGGGCAGCAAACCAGCTTCAGTCAACACCTGAAAACCGTTGCAGATGCCTAATACAAGCTTTCCTTGTTTCGCGTGTTCCGCAGTAGCCCGCATCGCCGGAGAAAAACGGGCGATCGCGCCGCACCGCAAATAATCTCCGTAACTGAAACCGCCGGGAATTACAATGATGTCAATATCCGAAATATCGGTATCTTCGTGCCAAATCATCCGCGTCGGTTGGTGGAGTAACCCTTGAGTCACCCACACCACATCGCGATCGCAATTTGAACCCGGAAAAACAATAACTCCAAATTTCATAAGCTGAAGGAAGAGGGAAGAGGGAAGTTCGGCAACGGATTATGTAACGGATGTAACGGATGTAAAGGATAGAAGGAAGAAGGAAGAGGTGTCAACATAAGACTAAAATCTTATGTTTTTCTCTCTTGTATCGAAGTCTCGATCCCCCTAAATCCCCCTTAAGAAGGGGAGTAGGGGTTGACTTTGAGTCGTTCTAGTTCTTGTATTTTTAACAGAAACTTTGAGAACCTCTTGTCCCCCCCTTATTAAGGGGGGATCGAAGAGCTAGGGGCGATCGCCTTTATGCCGCCGCTGTCTCCACAGCAACAGGAATTTCAGTCAAATCAAAGCGATAATTTTCAATCACTGGATTGGCCAAAAGTTGGTCGCAAACGCGATCGAGTTGTTGGCGGGCCTCCGACTCACCAGCAGCAGTCAGCGTCAATTCAACGTACTTCCCGATTCGCACACGCTCAACATTGTCGTATCCCATGTGTTGCAAACCAGACTGTACGGCTGTGCCGGCGGGATCTAAAACCGAAGGGCGGAGGGTAACATAGATTTGGGCAAGATATTTCTGAGTCACGGGAATGTTGCGGTAGGTGATGTGAAAGTTAGCCCCATTGTATTCTACAACCGAGCTGCGCGCCGATCGCCATTTGGTTCGCCCAAGTAAGATAGCCTAGAAACAGGGACAGATGTGATTCCAGCAGATTCGAGAAAAAAATTATGAGAACCAACCACACCCGCAGTCAGGAGCGTATTTTACACTTGCTCAAGCACTTGAATCGATCGCTCTCAGCGCAAGATATCTACTTAGAACTGCGTAACAGCGACCAAAGCATGGGCCTAGCAACAGTTTACCGCTCCCTCGACGGTTTAAAGCGAGAGGGGTTCGTTCACGTCAGAACTCTCGCTAGTGGCGAGTCTCTCTACGGTGCCGCCCACCAAGACCAACATCACTTAACTTGTCTGGAATGCGGCACCTCCATTACGATCGACGAATGCCCCGTCCACCACTTAGAAAGCCAACTACAACAATCTCATTCTTTCAAGATTTATTATCACACTTTGGAGTTTTTCGGATTGTGCGATCGATGTACTTTGGCTCAAGAATCTTAGAGAAGTTATTAGTCATGAGTGCTCTCAATTCCGGTTGCACTCATCATAAATGTTGACTGTTGACTGTTGACTGTTGACTGTTGAGAGTTGACGGGCGGGTCGAAAAACTGAATGGTTGAGTGTTAACGGTTGACTCGATTTTATTATTCCCATGCAACCGCCAACGATATAGCAATCCTCGCAGCATTTGTGAATTTCTCACTTTCTGCCTGCCAGTTCGGGGAGGGTTGGGGTGGGGTGCTTTCATTGAGATGATCCCAGTGTTGTTTGTGTAGCGACAGATTTCAATCTGTTGTTTTATTAACTAGCTCAAGGATGCAAAAACTCTAAATGGTCTCCTGGAATCGATCGCAATTTTGCAGCCGAGCCTTGCATTTTCAACCGGCCACGTTCTAACATGATAATCCAATCGGCGCGATCGATTACTCGCGGCCTGTGACTGATAAAAATCGTGGTTTTTCCGTGCCGATACATCAACAATTGTTCTAAAACTTCCGCTTCGCTTGCGGGGTCAAGCCCTGCGGTAGATTCGTCTAAAATCAATACAGGCGGGTTGTTGAGAATGGCGCGGGCGATCGCCAATCTTTGTCTTTGTCCGCCAGAAATATTGGCTCCAAACTCCCCTAAAACAGTTTGATATTTATCCGGCAATTGGCTGATAAATTCATCCGCCCCCGCAATTTTGCAGACTTTAACAATCTGTTCAAAGCTGATATCTGGACTGCCCAAACGAAAATTTTCGAGAATCGAACGGCTCCAAAAATGTGCTTCTTGAGGAACCAATACTACCTGCTGTCTGAGACTGTCGAGAGACAAATCCTGCAAGTTGTAACCGCCAATTCTAATATTACCAGATTGCAGCGGATACAGACCAGCAATTACTTTTGCCAGCGTACTTTTTCCGCAGCCAGAATAGCCGATTAAAGCAATTGCTTGACCGCCGGGAAACGTGACGGAAAAATTTTCCAGCAAGTCAAGTCTGCCGGGGTAGTGAAAACTCACGCCCTTGCAAACAATACCGTCGCGGTCTTGAATAGTTACAAAAGGTTTATTCGTATCGTTTTTAGTTTCCGGTTCAGCGTCGATGACTTCCGACAGCCGTTGAGTAGCTGTCTGCACGCGAGTCATCTCATCAGTAAATCCTACTAGCGAATTCACCCAAGTAGTAACGTTTTGATTCATGCTAATAAACGCTAGCAACTGACCGATACTCAATACCTTGTCAATCACCAAACCGCTACCAAGCCACAGCAGAGTAATGCTGCCAGCAGAGGCAACAAAACCCGAAAATATATTGTTGAGAATGCCAATTTGTGTAGTGCGGAAAGTGAGCTTTGCTAAGCGACCGAAGCGGGTTTGAAATTCTTCCCAAAGTTGCTGACCGCTGCTAGTAGTTTTGACAGTCAGCGCGCCTTTAAAAGTTTCTACTAAAACGCCTTGTGTTTCTGCTTCCAGCACAAATAAACTGCGCGTTTTTTGCTGCAATGCGGGCAGAAACACCACTGTAGAGGCAGTCATTAACACAGCAATCACTGTAGCTGCCAGCGTCAGTTCCTTGCTGTAAAATAACATAAAAATAAAAGAAACTACAGCTATAAAAAATTGACTAGGCAAGCTGATAGCGACTTGAGACACTAATTTATTGATTTCTTGGATATCTTGTAATCTACTGACAATTTCGCCACTGCGTCGAGTTTCGTAAAAACTCAAAGGCAATCGCAGGAATTTGCGCGCGAATTCCATCACCAGTCCCAATTCTAAACGCTGGGAAAACTGAGCTATTAAGTTCGATTGTACCAATCCTAAACTGCTGCTAAAAAGGTTCATAACTATAACTGCGATCGCCACGCTTGCCAGGAGTTGTCTGTCGCCCCGCACCAGAATGTCGTCGGTGAGCAGTTGAACTAGAAAAGGCGAAGAAATTGACAACAAACCCAACACTGCATTCAGCAAAAATGCTTCCATTAAAATCGGGCGATAAATCCCAATCCGGCGCATCCATTTTTGTAAGGAATTGGCGGGCGGTTGACCCTCTGCTGCTGCAAAAAACCGCTCCGCATCGGGTTCTAGTAGCAAGCACAGCCAATCTGTCCAAGCTGCTGCTAATTCTGCTTTAGAAACATAGCGCATACCGACAGCCGGATCGCCAATCGCATATTTGTTGCCCTGTTTGCCGTACAAAACAACCCAGTGAAAGCCGTTCCAGTGAATAATCATCGGTAGAGGGGCATCATCGAGCTTGTCTAAAATTGCAGCGGCTGCTCGCACCGATCGAGCATTCAAGCCGATCGCCTCAGCACCTTGTTTCAAGCCCAGCAAAGTCGTCCCTTGTTGGCCCGTACCGACCAATTCTCGCAAGCGGCTAATTGTCAAATTCTGACCGTAAAATTTGGCGATCGAAGCCAGACAAGCTGCACCGCAATCTTCTTCGCTCTGCTGGAGAACAACCTGATATTTCATCAACCTGTTTACTTGTCCGAAGAAAGGCATTTCTCGGATAAAAGGAATGTTCTTTAACATTTGGCAAAATGAATAATGAGTAGAGCCTAATGAACATTACCCCTCACCCAGTACCCAATCAGAACAAAGCACCCATAAGTTTATGGGTGCTTTATGAATTCACATCAATAGATCGAGCTGAATTGACAGCACTAAACCTTACCAGTAGCGGTACACGACTCGGAAGGAGCCGTCGCAATTCCGTCGGTACACGACGTGACGGGTCGGACGGTAACAGTTGTATCGATTAGAATAATAGTGACCGCCGTTGACGCTAGCTGATTCTTCAGGGGTGAGTTCAGCAAACAGTGAATTGTCCTTTGTTTCTTTCATGATTGGACTCCGTTTAAGTTAATAAAATTGAAGGGAAGCTAGAAATCTTATCGAATTTCTAGAGCCTGGTGTAAATACTGAGTAATACTTCTTGTAGTGGTGTGCGACATCCGGAATACTACGGATAAATTTTCAAAATTTACTTGATCGCACAACTTGACTCAGCTATCTAAACCACTAGGGTTTTGTAAGGGCGATAATCGTTCGGATTGTACTGATAAAGCTGGCTAGGCGGCGGCAGGAAAAACAGCATATTCAGGCGATAGCTGCTGCTGTTATCCGTCTCGCTGTTGCTTTTAGCACCGCTAACACCGTTGGTAATGTTGCCACCATTGACAGTAGCAGATTCTCTATCGGTTACTTCGATGAAGAGTGAACCTTGTTGATTTTCTGACATAAATAACTCCTATTAATACCTATGTACTTACTTACTACCTACGCATACAGGAAAAACCCGGTAACAGTGCCAAAACTCATGGCGGAAACGCCGTATTTTCATGACAGTCGCCCCCTGGCTTCACTCCTCTTGATATTTGGCGAAGTTTGTGGGTGGGAACGGCAAAGCTGTGCGGATTTTTACCTTTACCCTGTGAATTTTGATTTAGACTTCTAAACCTATACTTGGTTTCCGGAAAGCTGATCGTAAAAGTGACAAAACAAATCAGCGATCTCTCCCTCCTCCCCAACTCAAAACTATTCCCCTCTCCCCCTTGCCGCCATGTCTCTCACTCCCGAAGCCACACCCGCTGAAACCTTTGATAACGACCAGTTTTTGCCCCCTGTCAGCCGCTGGACGACTTTGGGGGGCATTTTGATGGTGGCGACCTTTGGCGGGGCGATCGCCCTCGCTAGCGTCACCAAATACAGCGCTACAGTCAAAGCAGATGCGATCGTCCGTCCAGCCGGAGAAGTGCGCGTCGTGCAAGCCGCCACCGAAGGAACCGTCGAAAGCATTGCTGTCAGCGAGAATCAGACAGTAAAAGAAGGAGATGCGATCGCAGTTATAGACGCTTCGCGTTTGGGCGCTCAAAAAAAACAGTTACAAGAAATAATTAATCAGTCTCAACCAGCAGCACAGCAAATCAACCAGCAACTGCGCGACTTAGAAAATCAAATTTTGGCCAGCGCCCAATTTAAAAGCATCGAAAGTGAAAGTTCCGCCCAACAGGAATTAATCGAATCTGCTTTAATAAAATTCGCCACATCGCTGCCGGATGTCGCCGAGAGACTGGGCAGAAGTCGGCGGGTTTTGCTCGTTAAGCGCTCGTCTCTTCAACAACAATTAATTCAAGCTAAAAAAGAACTAAATCAAATTGACTTAAAACTCGAAAATAGCGTGATCCGCACGCCCACGGATGGTACAATTCTCAGATTGGAAGTACGAAATACTGGTCAAACCGTACAAGCCGGCAGTGCGATCGCCCAAATCGTCCCCAGCGACGTACCCCTGGTAGTCAAAGCCAAGGTGACATCCCAAGACATCGCCCGCATCCAAATCGGCCAACCCGTACAGATCAGGATTTCGGCTTTGCCTTTCCCCGATTACGGCACATTAAAAGGAACTGTCAGCGAAATCGCCCCAGATGCGATCGCCCCTCAAAATCCCACTAATAATTTAGGTACAGCTTATTACGAAGTGGCAATTAAGCCCGAACAAACTTATTTAACAAAGCTCAAATCCGCCAACGGTCAATTCTTCGGCAACTCCCAGGCTAATGTCCCCCGCCAGTATTCGATTCAATCGGGCATGGAAGGCAGAGCCGATATTATTACTGGCGAAGAAACTGTTCTGACATTTGTTTTGCGGAAAGCAAGGTTGCTGACAGATTGGTAATTAGTCAGTTGTTAGTTGTTAGTTGTTAGTTGTTAGTTGTTAGTTGTTAGTTGTCAACAGTCAACAGTCAACAGCCAACAGTCAACAGCCAACAGTCAACAGTCAACAGTCAACAGTCAACAGTCAACAGTCAACAGTCAACCGCCAGAAAATTAGAGGCTCTGAAATTGAAATAACGTGTCAATATAGAAATGTGAGTTCAATTCT
This sequence comes from Microcoleus sp. N9_B4, assembly GCF_036701635.1. NCBI lineage: Bacteria > Bacillati > Cyanobacteriota > Cyanophyceae > Oscillatoriales > Microcoleaceae > Microcoleus > Microcoleus sp. N9_B4. The sequence goes on from NZ_JAUBRC010000015.1 coordinate 12,287, forward strand.
ATTCTTTCCTCATGGGCAAACAGCGCGTTCTTTCTGGAGTTCAGCCAACCGGCAATCTTCACCTCGGCAATTATCTCGGTGCCATTCGCAACTGGGTAGAAAATCAAAGTCAGTACGAAAATTACTTCTGCGTAGTCGATTTGCACGCAATTACCGCACCGCACAATCCAGCAACTCTAGCCTCCGACACTTACACGATCGCCGCACTGTATTTAGCTTGTGGCATCGATTTAGAATATTCTACTATTTTCGTGCAATCCCACGTCTCGGCGCACACAGAACTAGCATGGCTGCTCAACTGTATTACGCCGATTAACTGGCTCGAAGATATGATTCAGTTTAAAGAAAAAGCAGTTAAACAAGGTGAAAATGTCAATGCAGGTTTGCTAAATTATCCCGTGTTAATGGCAGCAGACATTTTGCTTTACGATGCCGACAAAGTGCCGGTGGGAGAAGACCAAAAACAGCATTTGGAACTCACCCGCGATATTGTCATCAGATTAAATCACCAATTTGGCACACCCGAAAAGCCAGTATTGAAACTTCCCGAACCGTTAATTCGGACTGACGGTGCGAGGGTGATGAGTTTGACAGATGGCACGCGCAAAATGTCGAAATCTGACCCTTCCGAACAAAGTCGAATTAATTTATTGGATTCGCCAGATGCGATCGCCAAAAAAATCAAGCGCTGCAAAACCGATGCCGTGCGGGGTTTGACTTTTGACGACCCCGATCGCCCCGAAGCTAGAAATTTGCTGACACTTTATCTCCTGCTTTCCGGCAAATCTAAGGAAGAAGTAGCAGCGGAGTGTGAAAACATGGGTTGGGGAGATTTTAAACCCTTGCTGACAGAGACGACAATTAATGCCCTCAAACCAATTCAGGATAAATACAAGGAAATAATGGACGATCCGGGATATTTAGAGTCTGTACTACGTCGCGGCAGAGAACAAGCAGAAGCTATTGCTAATCAAACTCTAACTAAGGTTAAGACAGCTTTCGGTTATTCTTTACCTGTTTAGTTGTTAGTTGTTAGTTGTTAGTTGTTATTGGTTACTGGTTAAGAATGACAACTGCCAACTGCCCACTAACAACTGTCAACTGTCAACTGTCAACTAACAACTGTCAACTGTCAACTGTCAACTGTCAAATAACAAATAACCAATAACAGACAAATAATCATGAACCGTTTTCGCACAGCCTGCACCACCCCCGGAGAATTTATAATTACCGCCGAAGTTGCCCCGCCAAAAGGTGGCGACATGACTCACACAATTCAAATGGCTGAACGCCTCAAAAACCGAGTGCACGCCATTAATATCACCGACGGGAGTCGCGCAGTGATGCGAATGTGCCCCCTAGCAGTTTCGGCGATTTTAGTGCAGCACGGAATTGAGCCAATTTGTCAAGTTGCTTGTCGCGATCGCAATCAAATTGGTCTGCAAGCGGATCTCATGGGAGCCCACGCTTTAGGGATTCGCAATGTATTAGCACTGACAGGCGATCCCGTCAAAGCGGGCGACCATCCTAAAGCAAAAAGTGTATTCGACTTTGAATCAGTACGACTGTTGCAAGTCATTCAAAAAATGAATGGTGGCAAAGACTGGAATGACAAACCTTTAACAGACGGATTTACCGATTTATTTGTCGGTGCGGCCGTCGATCCGCAATGCCCCAGTTGGTCGGGTTTGCAAAGTCGATTTGAGAAAAAAGTAGAGGCGGGAGCACAGTTTTTTCAGAGTCAATTAATTACAGATTTTGAAGTTTTGGATAAGTTTATGCACCACGTTGCTGCGGGCTGCAACAAGCCAGTTTTAGCAGGAATATTTTTGTTTAAATCAGCTAAAAATGCTGAATTTATTAAAAAATACGTGCCGGGAGTTCACATCCCACAAGAGACGATCGATCGTTTAGCAAAAGCCCCAGAACCCTTGCAGGAAGGCATAAAAATTGCTGCCGAACAAGTCAAGCTAGCGCGGCAGATTTGTCAAGGAGTTCACATGATGGCCGTCAAACGAGAAGATTTAATTCCTCAAATTTTGGATTTGGCAGGAATCGAACCACTGAGCTAAAATTGAACCGTAGGGGCGGGTTTGACCAACCATCAATGTATAAAACTAATGAGCTCGTAAACCCGCCCTCCCCCCGCTGTAGATAATCCAATAACTTCTGAGTTTGATTAATAAACTACTTTGAAAAATGCTCGATCGACTAAACGGTTATTAAATAGGAGCAACTGGCAATGACTGACTCAGAAATACTTAATTCTGATACCATTAAAACACTAAATACTAGCATATCCGAAGTTACAGTTTACACCGATCGCGCTTTGGTGACGCGCCGCGGTACGGTATCTCTGACGGGAAACGAGCGAGAATTGGCGATCGCCTCTGTACCCGCAACCCTCGACACAGAGTCAGTCAGGGCCACGGGTGCGGGTACAGTTGCAGTGCGATTGCTGGGAGTGCGAACCGAAACAGTGTTTAGCAGCGAACCAGTGGGCGATCGCACTGCCGAATTAACCCAACAAATTCAGGAGTTACAAACCCAAAGACGGGGAATTAACGACAAAATAACCGCCCGAAAAATTCAGCTCAAATTTGTGGAAGGTTTGAGCGAAAAAAGCGTCGGTTTCTTTTCCAGCAGCATCGCCAAACAGCAGGTAGGTTTAAACGAAACTGGTGAATTACTCAACTTTTTAGGAACTAATTACCTAAAATATGTAAGTGCGATCGCCCAACATGAAAAACAGCAGCGCGAATTAGACAAGCAAATAGAAGCTTTGCTGCTGCAGTTGCGCCAAGTACAAACTCCCCATTCTCAGGAAAGTTTTAACATCATTGTTGCCATAGAACCCAGTGGCACCGGCAATTTTGAACTAGAAGTTTCCTATGTAGTCATGGGAGCCCGTTGGACTCCCCTTTACGACTTGCGAGTCAACACTACCAACAACCAAATTAATCTCAATTACCTAGCCGAAGTCAATCAAAATACAGGTGAAGATTGGACGGGAGTAGCGCTGACTTTATCTACAGCAAAACCCGGAATGGGAACTTTGCCCCCAAAACTAGAACCCTGGTTTATCGATACTTTACACTCTACAGTCAAATACCGAAATACCGAGTCAATAGCGCGATCTAGTCAAACTTTATCAGATTCTTATGGAGATGCGGTATTTGAAGGGATGTCCAGTGGCTCTGCAGGCACTACAATCGACACAGCACCCCAACCCACAGAAGCTGAAACAGCCACAGCCAAAGTATCCAGAGAAGGCGGCACCGTCACATTTCAAGTAGGGGGAAATACCAAGATTCCTAGCGACGGTACACCGCACAAAGTGATGGTTTTCAGAGAAAATTATCCGTTTAAACCGGAATATATAGCCGTCCCGCGATTAGTCAGTTTTGCCTATTTGCAAGCAGTTGTTGTGAATCCGCTGACAGGCGCAACTCTGCTTCCCGGTAAAGCAAATATCTTTCGCGACAACACTTTTGTCGGTACTGTGCAGTTAGAAAATGTTTCCCCTGGGCAAGAATATAAACTGAATTTAGGAATAGATGAAGGCTTAAAAATAGAGCGGGAATTAGTGGAAAGACAAGTAGATAAAAAACTGATCGGCCAGCAGCGGCGCATGAGTTACGCTTATCGCTTAAATGTGACAAACTTGCATCAGGTGCAGCTACACCTGACACTAAAAGAGCAATTGCCAGTCAGCCGCAATGAACAAATTAAAGTGCGATCGACTCTCACTAATCCGAAGATAGTAGCAGGTGAAATGGGACTGCTAGAATGGATAATGTCTCTGCCGCCGCAAGCAAAGCAAGAGTTGTATTACCAGTTTGTTGTCGAACATCCTCCCGAGTTAACAATCACGGGTTTAGATATTTAATTAGGATTTACACTCTTAATCTGTAACGCTAGCTACAGCTTATACTAATTATGAAAAATATTGATACATATCAATTAGAGACGAGTATCTGTAGGGAAACGGCACTGCCTTGTCCGGCGGGGGGTTGTGCAAATCAAAGATAATTTGTATAAAATTGGTAATTGTAGCAAGACTATTTCCAATTGGTATTACTTATCAAAAATTTGACGATCTGACTATCAACAAAAAAGCAGGATGAATTATAACTGGCGAAAAGTCTTGTCTAACGGTATAATTCCCCCTTCCTCAAAAAAACGCCCCGATTTTTCAACAACTTGTACTCCAGCGATCGCGCCCCTGTTGTTTAGCATCGTACAAAGCTTTGTCTGCATAGGCTACCAGTGTATCTGGTTGAACTTCCAAGGTGGGTATGAGTGAGGCAATACCCAAACTGACTGTGACGATCTCCTTCACGTCAGACTGTGCATGGGGAATAGCCAGATTGTGAATTTCTTGCTGAATGTTTTGTGCCACCTTAATCCCTTCTTTTAAATCCGTATTCGCCAGAAGTACCACAAATTCTTCTCCACCGTAACGCGCTGCTAAATCGGTGGGACGACGGACTACTTTTTGTAATGTTTGCCCTATTCTAATTAAGCAATCATCCCCAGCCAGATGACCGTAGTAGTCGTTGTAGGATTTGAATTTATCAAGGTCAAATAAAATTAGAGAAAGTGGCTGCTTTTCTGGCGCTAGGCGTTGCCATTCACTTTGAAGGCGATTGTTGAAACAGCGACGGTTAGCCACCTGAGTCAAACCATCTAGATTTGCCAGTTCGTTTAATTTTTGATTGGCATCTTGGAGAGCCAATTCTATTTGTTTGCGGGCGGTAATATCACGGATAGTAACGGAAAAACCATCTCCTAGCTTGACTGCTGCGAAGTGCAACCAGCAAGATTTTTCTGATTCATAGTAAAAATCCTGTTCTAAAGATTCCCCCGTCTCGACAATATTAACGAAGCAATTAAATAGTTTTGGATCAATATTAGTCAACAACTTTTTTAGTACCAATTTGCCAATTATCTCTTCACGACTGCTTTTAAAAGCTCTAGCAATCACGGGGTTGACGACTAAACACCGAAAATCCTCAATCTCCCCTGTTTCGGTGTTACGAACAGCCTGCATTGCCGCAATACCATCAAGGGAACTATTCAAAACACTAGCCAGTAAAGCCCTCGATTGATAAAGTACCTCTTCTGCTTCCCGGCGCTTAATGTTTTCTTGTTCCAGAAGCTGTTGCTGGCGTTGAATGGTTAACTGATTTTCCAGACGCGCCACTACTTCTTCGATTTGAAATGGTTTGGTGATGTAGTCTATAGCCCCTGAATCAAAGGCGGTTACTTTGTCGAAGACATCATCTAAAGCACTAATGAAAATCACTGGAATGTGGCGGAAATCTGCATCCGCTTTGAGAGTTCTACAGACTTGATAACCATCCATTTCAGGCATCTTAACATCTAAAAGTATCACATCTGGTCGCTTTACCTTCACGGTTTTTAGTGCCATCCGCCCACTGGTGACGCTGCGAACAGTGTAGCCGAGTTTGAGGAGCGCATCGCTTAGTAATTGTAGATTTTCTAGAAGATCGTCTACAATTAGAATATTACCTTTATTTTCGATTTGAGAATTAAGATTCATTGCCACTCCGAGGTTCTACTAAATCAAGAATCTGCTCAAACTTAAATTGACTGGCAAGTTTGGTAAGGGATGTTATCAAATGAGTTTCTGTTTTGGGAATTTCTCCTACGACTTGTAACACGAGGTTAGTATTTGCCTCAAGTGCAGCTTCGTATAATTGAGTAATCCATTCTTGAGTCATACAGGTTAAATCTTCCGATGTCAAGGGACGTGTTTCTGTATCATCCAAGACAGGAGATATTGTTTCTGCATAGATATATTTGACTCCCAAATGCTTAGCTAGTGAGTCAAAAATGGTGTGTTCAACGAAGGGTTTGCGAACAAAGTCATCACATCCAGCCGAAAGCACGATCGCCCTTTCTTCTTCCAAAACACTCGCTGTTAACGCGATTATAGCCGTAGCGTTGCCTTTGGTGGTAGATTTGATGTATTTTGTCGCTTCGTAGCCATCCATCACTGGCATCCTCATGTCCATCCAGATTAGGTGCGGTTCCCATTCATCCCAAATTGCGATCGCCTCTTGTCCGTTACTAGCTTCTTTCACCTCAAATCCCAAGGGACTGAGCAACTTAATTAGTAATTGTCGATTAATATATTTATCATCGACTGTGAGAATTTTGTAGCTAAGTTGACCGGGCACCAGTCCCAGCACTCTTGGATATTCTCCTGTACTCTTGCTGTTTATTTCTTGACCCAATTTGGTCTGAATATACAATTGGAAACTTGTACCTTTTCCTAATTCGCTTTCTACAGAAATATCCCCACCCATCAATTGCACAAATTTCCGGCTAATTGCTAAACCTAAACCCGTTCCTTCCTGCATATCTTTTCCAGCTTGAGCTTGACTAAAGGCATCAAATAGTTTTGGCAGTTCTGCTGCTGCAATACCCACCCCAGTATCGCGAATACGGAAATGCAAATTAAAAACATCTGTGGTTTCTTGTTCTCCCAGAAAGACATTCAAAGTGATTTGACCCTCGGAAGTAAATTTGATGGCATTGCTGAGTAAATTAATTAAAACCTGACGCAGTTTTACTTGATCGGTACAGATATAGCGCGGAACATTTTCTGTTCGCTGGAATACCAAATTCAATCCGGCATTATTAGCCCGCAGATGCAACATATCTTCTAAATCATTCAGCAAGATATGTAGGTCAAAGTCTGTAAGATTAAGGGTGGTTTTACCTGCTTCGATTTTTGATAAATCGAGTACATTATTAATTAGCGTTAATAGATAATCACCACTGCGATAGATAATTCCCGCATTCTCGTATTGTTCAGGGGGCATATTTGTGGCGCGTACCATCAATTGCGAAAAGCCGAGAATAGCATTGAGGGGCGATCGCAATTCGTGGCTCATATTGGCAATAAATGTACTTTTGGCTTGATTTGCGGTTTCTGCTTTCACTGCCAACTCTCGGGAAATATTCTCACTTTCCTGCAAAGCCATAGTACGCTGAATCACTCTTTCTTCTAATTCCGCATTAGCTTGTTGTAATTTCAAAGCCGCTTGACGATTTTCCGAAACAATCGCAGATGTCACCATCGTCGTAATGGAAAGTACCCCCACAAATAAAAGTAGTAACAAAAGGGAATTACTGGCCAGTGCCGCCTTATAAAAAATACCACTTTTATAAGCCGTAGTGATAAAAGCCAAACTACAAATGGCGGTGACTAAAATAGTAGTAACTTTCTGACTAAAACGAAAAACAGACCATAACAGAGGGGGTAAAAGTAAATATTCTACAGGTTGACTCTCAAATAAGGCAAATTTAATGACTATTCCCAAAAGAATAGCAATAATCATAAATTCTCCACTAAGCCAAGACTGCGGGGCATAAAACTTCTGTTTTTTTAAACAACAAATTAACAAGAAAGGTGTAAAAAGTAAGATACCTATACTATCACCAATCCACCAACCCGTGAAAGTTTTTAGAAAGTCAGACTGGGGGACAAGTTTCTGATAAGTGAATGAACAAGCCCCGATCAAAGCGTTGGGTAAACTAACTCCCAAAAAACTAACGGCGATAAAAATTACTACATGATTGACTTCATTAAAAGGAAATTTTGTGCGAGTTGACCGTCGAATCACAAATACTGCCAATAAATTCCAAATCGTTACACTAATACTATTGAGGAGGAAAATAGTATTCCATCTACTTTGGGACATCGACCAGGCCATGATTAAGGTCGCAATAAATTGACCCATAAAGATACCTAACCAACGAGAATAACCCCACTCCAATAAAGTGGCGAACATCCATCCTGTTCCGGGCCAAACGGGTGAAATATATGGTGGGATAATCGTAAGACTGGAAAATTCATGATTCGGGAGAAACCAACAAATCAAAGGATAAACAATGGAAATAATCAGAACTTGAAGCCACCAGTGGGGATTTTTTATTTCTAAGCCGAGACCATTTAAGAGGTTAAAAAAATATTTTTTTGCGAGCATTTTTTAGGTATCAACTTGCTTTACAAAAACTGTCAACTATCAATCATGAACCATTAAAGGTTCAATTAAATCTAGAATTTGCTCAAATTGAAATTGACGTGCTAATTTAGTCAGGCTTTTGATTAAAAATAGTTCAGTTTCAGGAATTTCCTGAATTACTTTGATCACTTTTTCTGTGTTTGCTTCTAACACAGCTTCAGATAAGCTGATCATCCATTCATGGGGCCTTAAGTAGGTCGGCGCTGTAAAACGCAACTATGTAAACGATTGTCAAGTATCAAAATGCCAAGAAAGCAGCACTAGGAGACCCTGTTTACATACAGTTACATAGTTCAGTTTAATTCCGCCGACCTACTTAATAAATCCTCAACATCTAAAAAACTGGTTTACTAAATGCTGCTACTGTCATCTATAAACTTGCAATTTGCTGTATATCCCAATTGATTGCCAATTCCCCAAAAGCCCGCAGAAGCATTCAGCACCTGAACCTGCTTTTTGATGCCCAACAAACGCGCTGCCAACAATCATGTAATAGTTTGTATCCGATCCGTGGTATTATTCCCATTGAGCACCGAATCTCCTGTCATCAAAATTCTGATAGTAGCTTCAGGCTTGGCTGAATCGATTTGTTCAGACCGTTGAAAAAACAGATTGTACTGAAGTCTATTGCCAAAGCGATATACAAGTTGATTTGGTGCAAATATCTAGTCAGCATTAGCATCAGCTTGCAACAAAGCAAGATTTCCGAATTCCAGCAAGTGCAACGCAATTTCTATCGCACTCAAAGAGGCGATCGCACAACTGGAAATCCCATACTTAGCTTTCAAAAATTTACCTGTAATTTGTAAACTGCAAAGCCATCGGATAATCTTCTTGCTTCAACCGTTGAATTACCAACTGCAAATCATCCTTATCCTTAGCCGAAACGCGCACTGCATCACCTTGAATCGAGCCTTGAATCTTTTTAAACTCATCTCGAATTAATTTAGTGATTTTCTTGGCAATTTCCTGGTCAATCCCTTTTTTCAGTTTGATTTCTTGGCGTACTCTAGTACCACTAGCAGCTTCAATTTTCCCATAATCAAAAATTTTCAGAGACAAATTGCGCTTGGCGGCTTTAGTTTGCAAAACAGTGTGAATCGCGTCGAGAGTAAATTCACTGTCGGTATTGACAGTAATTGCTTCAGCGCCCAATTCTACAGTAGTTTTGGTATCTTTCAAGTCGTAACGGCTTTGAATTTCTCGCGTTGTTTGGTCAACAGCATTGACTAATTCTTGCCGGTCGAAATCGCTGACAATATCAAAGGAATAACTAGCAGCCATAAAATTATAATTGGTAATGGGGCATTGGGCATTGGGCATTGGGCATTGGGCATTGGCAAAACAGGGCATTGGGCATTAACAACTAACCAATAACCAATAACCAATAACCAATAACCAATAACCAATGACTACTGAAAATTAGCCGTTAACAGCCATCAAACTGAAATAGAATAAAGAAACAGTGCAAGAAGAACTAATCGCAAACATGAGCGATCGCCCCAGCGGCACATTCAGAATATAGAAAACCGAAAACAACAACCGGGCGATCGTAAAAGCGATCGCAGCCCAACCCGCCAGTTCCGAATCTACCCCCGTCACAAAAGCCATCAAAGCTGCCGCTGAAAACAGCATAAACGTCTCAAACGAATTTTGGTGAGCCCAAGTTGCCCGCTGAGCGTAAGCAGGCAACCTCTCAAACATAGCGCGGGGGGCTGCTTGATCGTAGCCTAGCTGCAAGCGGGCGAACGCAACCACCAAAAACGGTGCGTAAACCAGCGCAGCAGCAGCAGCAATACAATCAAGCAGAATAACCGACACAGGCAATCCCAACAGCATCATCCGCCTCGCAGTTCAATCAAAATAGAACAGAGTAACCACCTTGCGCTGTTCCTCCGCATCCTGGCAAGTTTTCAACAAAGTGTGGCTTTCGTGAAAAGCAAAACAGATCAGTTGCTGACAGCGAGAAATAATCTCCTGATTGCACATGGCGCTTGCTTCCGGGAGAGACAAGCTATCATTTTTGGGATTTTCTACCAAATGTATCACTTGTTCGAGTTGGTCGCGAGACTCCCGGGGCTGGCGACTCATACTTTGTGGCAAAATCACCGTCAGCAGATTAGGATCTGCTCGCATCGCCCCCCGAATTGCGGCTGAATTGGTGCCTGTAGCGCCAGAAGTGATGAGCTGATTGCCTCCCAGAACTATGGCGTAGCTCAGCATCTCAATTAGCTGCTGGTGGGTAATAGGAACGTGGCGAGAACCCAAAAGAGCAATCCGCTTGGAGCTGGTTTGCTGGATCGCCGCAAGTTCTTGTAAAAAATCATCTACTCTGGGTAGCTCAATTGATTGACTCAAAGAATTTATTAAATTAAATAAAACTACGTTGTGGATTTTAGCAGACTCACTAGCCATTGCCGCCAAAAAGAAGTTAAGAATTGCTGATTGACGGGCTCAGACTAGAGGATCTGGAGATTTGAGGAAGCCAGAAGGCAGAATGTCTCAAGACATTCGGCAGCCGGAGCTCAAGGTAGAATTCAAGAAAAATTGAGAATTTAAGAATTTTAGCTTTTTATTTATTTAAACAAAAAGTTCTCTCTGCCGAATACCTTCTTCCCTCAGCTCCGGCTCTCTTCTTAGGCTCTCTTCTTAGGCTCTCTTCTTAATGGAGTCGATCGCTCAGGCCCAAGGATGCCATCATGCCATCAAGGTCAAAATGTTCTGCCATTAGTTGAGTAACGCATTCCACCTTGATCGGTTCGTGCAGGCGCACGCTGCCAAAGGTGCTGTCGATAATTTCTACCGTGGTTAAGGTATCCAAATCAACAGACAAAACCGGAATTTCCATTTCTTCTGCCCTGCCAATCACCAGGGGAGAAGGAGGCAAGTGGCCTGTCAAAATTAAGCACTGAGTCGAGCTCTCCAGAGCCGCTAGCTGAATGTCCGTGCGATCGCCCCCCGTCACCACCGCCATATTTCTCGCTTTGCGGAAATACTTCAGAGCCGAGCTAACATTCATCGCGCCAATTGTCAAGGTTTCCACCATCAAGTCCAAACGGTCTCGACGGCACAGCACATCAGCTTTTAATTGGTGCACCAATTCTTTGACGCTGACACTTCGCAGCAAAGCACTTCTCGGCAGCATTCCCAAAACTGGAATACCCGCAGCCTCCAGAAAAGGCCGCACAGTCGCCGTTACCGATTCGAGTTTGTCCGAGGGAACGTCATTGAGTACCACGCCCAGCAACCGCGAACCCAAACGCTGTTTAGCCGACAGCAAATCGTCTACATACAGATCGATCGGGCGAGCTACCAACAGCACAGAGGCATCAACTGCCTCAGCGATTTGAGCCAAAGACAAGTCAAACAGACTGCCTTCCTCCAAATTAGCTGGGCCTTCTAACAGCGCCAAGTCTCCGCTGGGAGCTTGCAAATATTGCGCTAAAGACTGGCGGTAATCTGTCTTGTCTTCTCCCCGCAAACGCTTGTGAACCGTCTCTTCATCCAAATACAGCAGTGTTGACGGCATCTGACTTTCTGAGAGATTCAGCGTCTCTACCGCGAACCGCACGTCTTCGTCCTCGATCCCAGCTCCTGGCGAGCTGAAACAGGTTCCCAGAGGTTTGCCGTAGGCGACGGCCAGTCCTTTTCCCCGGAGTCCGAGTGCCATCCCCAGAGCGATGGCAGACTTGCCGCTGTAAGCTTTTGTGGAACCGATCAGCAAATATTTAGTCAATTTGGGTACGCCTTCAATCCTCAATTTGCACCTGTCTATTTCAATAAATTTAGTTTTTCAACAGTATTTGTGAACTGCGACTCAATTTAGCAATACTATATTATACTCGATTTTGTCGCTTTTGCGCCGATCGATTTTTTGATTTAAACTTTTATTCATCTCTTGGCAACCCTTTTATTGGCATTTCTTTTCACATTTTTTGTGAAAATTGGGGTTTGATTATATTTTTGATCCGCAGTTTTTGACAATTATTCATACAGCGTGAGTACCTTAACAACCGTTTTTTGGAGTGACAATTTTCCTAAAAATTTATTGCTTAATTTAGACCTTGCTACCGAGTAGTTGACAATAAAAATAACACAGTATAAATATTAATTGGGAAATTTTATCCCTGCACAAGGCTTTTCAGGAGAATTAACTGCATCTTTCTATTGATAAAATACAGCTATTCCGTAGGGAGAAAGCACGGTCTGTATCCTAATCAGTTTTGCATACCCTTAAAAAGGGATATGTATTATTAGTTATTAATTATTAGTGCGATCGCCCCCGTTCAAGCTGAGCGGTGGCACTGCGAGCAATAAGCTGCTTAGAATCGGGATTCTAGCTTCTAAACACATAAATTGTCTGGCGGCGTGGGCCGGAATTTCCGCAGCCTTTGGGCTGATTGCGATACTAGCCCGATCGCAGTTCAAGGGCTGTAGATTGATTTTCCTTGGGCGGATATACAGCGCTTTCCTCTCAGCTACCGAGTCGCAAAATTTGAACGAAATCGGACGGCGCGATTCGCCTCACGGCGATAGCTTAGCTCGCGCGTACTCGCACAGTACCAATATCCGAAATAGGTCTTTGGGCTTGTTCCACAACAAAGTACAGTAGTTTTCAATTGGATGAAATACAAGTAGGGACTCAGACAAAGCCTGAGTCCCTACGCGAAATCTGTATCACGCTCAACTGAAAACTTCAGTAGATTTACTTTAGGAATGGGGATAAGTGCTGACCCCCAAAGGGATTATTGAGAATGATCCAACAACTCACTTACTATTTCCGCTTCTCAAATAGGACTAGCGCACCAATCATGTAATGTTGCCGTCGTGGCTTTACACTATTGGTGCGTCAGTTATACCACCCGTCAATCGATTTTAGATTTTAGATTTTAGATTTTAGATTGAAGAAAGCAAGCCCACTGATAAATCCGGGGGCGGGCGATCGGGAGCGAGGAGCTTTTTTTTCGATCCACGAATCAATCCGGGGGCCCCGGATTAAATTGCTGGATTGTCAATTGTGGACTTTCGGGAGTGCGGCTGCGGTGAAAGTTATTCATCCATTCGCATCAGCTTGCGGTAAAACGTTTTAGAAAAATCGACGGTACGAGTTCGCTGAAAAGTCAGGAGAACCTCAATTAAGCAACTAACAAACTCAGAGCTTTGCATAGTCACTTCGTAGCTGAGTTCAGCATTGCCGTCAAACAACACCCGACAGCGGGTTAAGTCGATCGGCAGCGACGAGATATTCCAACTAGCGACAAACGGCACGCTCTCCCCGCCGTCAATTTTTCTTGCCCCCTCCAAGCTTTTGAGCTTGTAGAGGCCAATAGCGTGCGGTAAAAACTTGCGCCTGGGCTCTTGACAGAAAGGCGCGTAGACTTTCACTTCTTTGTCATCGGCTGGCTTGAGTTGAGGAATAGACATATTTCCACCTCAGACAATTATTACTAACAGATAGTTTAGATCCCCTGAAAAAACTAGCAGATATTCCTGGTCGATCGCAAGCAAAAGTCAAGCTAAATACTCTATGCAGTACCCGTTTACCAGGGCCGTACAAGCACCGAACCCGCTGGTTGTCCTCCCGTCCGCTTTCGACAAAAGCCCAGAAACTGATACAGTAGATGCTTATATCTAAAATCAAAAACTATTGGTGGTTGAATCAAGTAACCTATGCAGGAGAGTTCTTGGCCAGAAAACGACGCTCGCAGCGAGCTTAACTTGGACATCTCTGATTTAGCTCAAGAAGAGCTCAAGAGTTTGACCTCGAACTCGAAGCTCAGCAAAGTATTTGCTATATCAGACATTGGCGACAGGGTGTTTGACGCGGAAACAAAAGCAGAGCTCCCGGTTGCGGTGTCTGTGCCGGGAACTCCCTCCTTTCCTCAAAATCTGTACCGGGGACGCCGCGGAAAAGCCGCTGCAGTGCTGACTGCGATTTGGGCCGGCACGATCGCCCTGCACTTGATTTCTTGGGGTGCGTGGGTAGTGTGGGGGTTGACGGGACTGCTGTGGATGCAAGCATTTCGAGTTTTGTTTGCTTCCCCCAAGCCCGCACTGCCACCTCTTGCCGATGAAAGTCGAGAGGATTGGCCTTATGTGTCGCTGCTGGTGGCGGCGAAAAATGAGGAAGCGGTGATTGCCCGATTCGTAGAATCCATCTGCAATATAGATTATCCGATCGACCGCTACGAAGTTTGGGCGATCGACGATCACAGCAGCGACGCCACGCCGCTAGTATTGGAACAGCTAACCAAAAAGTACCCCCAGCTCAAAATATTTCGCAGAGGAGCAAATGCCAGCGGCGGCAAGTCGGGAGCACTGAATCAAGTGTTACCGCTGACTCGCGGGGAATTTGTGGGAATATTTGACGCCGACGCGACGGTAACGCCAGACTTGCTGCGCCGGGTGCTGCCAGTGTTCGATCGAGAAAAGGTAGGGGCTGTGCAAGTCAGAAAAGCCATCGCCAATGCTTCGGTAAATTTTTGGACTCGCGGCCAAGAAGCAGAAATGGCTCTCGACAGTTTTTTCCAACAGCAGCGGATTGCGATCGGCGGCATTGGAGAATTGCGCGGTAACGGCCAATTCATGCGTCGCACCGCCTTGGAAAGCTGCGGAGGCTGGAACGAGGAGACGATTACCGACGACCTGGATTTGACGGTGAGGCTGCACCTAGACCGATGGGACATTGAATTTCTCGCTTTCCCAGCCGTGTCCGAAGAAGGAGTCACTAGCGCTCGCGCTCTGTGGCATCAGCGCAATCGCTGGGCAGAAGGTGGCTATCAGCGTTATCTTGACTACTGGCGGCTAATTTTGCGGAACCGCATGGGAACTGGGAAAACTTGGGATTTATTTGGATTTTGGGTATCTCAATATTTCTTACCCACAGTAGCCCTACCCGACTTTGTGATGTCAATTGCGCTGCGCCGGATGCCGATCGCCAGTCCCATAACTTTTATGACCCTTACATTGTCGGTGGTGGGAATGTTTGTCGGTTTGCGCCGCACTCGCAAAGAGACCAAATTTGACGTTAAAAGAGTTTTTGTCACCTTGCTGCAAACGCTGCGGGGTACTGTGTATATGTTCCACTGGCTGCTGGTAGGGACTGTGACGGCTCGGATTGCGGTACGGCCCAAGCGGCTCAAATGGGTCAAAACCGTCCATCAAGGCGCTGTTAATAGCATCAAGTAAACAATTCGCAGAAATATCTCGGCACAGTATCGCCGAACGTCCGAAGATTTTCTGAGACAAAAAAACACCAACGCTCGCCAAATATCTCCCCGCCAGAGCCGACAGTAAAATTTGGCAATTCCGAGAAAAAAACACTTTGAAACAGCTTAGGTAATAGGTAATCGGCGAGCGGTGATAGCGAATAAGTAATGGGCAATACAAAAGTCGAAAATTAAAAGATAAAAGCGAGAAGTTTTAACTTTTAACTTGACAAAAAACCAATTACTATCTATTAATTATGAATTGCCAATTAGGACGAATTGCTTGTTGCCAACTACCCGTCACCCGTAATTGATAAATGGATTTGTTAGAGTACCAAGCTAAATCTTTATTTCGCCAGATGGCAATTCCGATTTTGCCGTCGCAGCGCATTGACAATCCCGCTGACCTGAAAGGACTGAAAATTCCTTACCCCGTTGTACTCAAATCGCAAGTGCGGGCTGGGGGACGGGGCAGGGCGGGCGGTATCAAGTTTGTGGAAAATACGATCGATGCAGTAGCAGCCGCTCAAACAATTTTTAATTTGCCGATCGAGGAGGAATATCCCCAAGTCCTGCTGGCAGAAGCAAAATACAACGCCGACCAAGAATTGTACTTAGCGGTACTCCTAGACCCCGTAGCGCGCCGGCCGGTGCTTCTGGGTTCGAGACAAGGAGGTATGGATGTCGAAGGGTCGATCGATCAAATGCAGCAAGTTGCCGTAGATCAAGAATTTTCCCCATTCTACGCGAGGCGTCTCACGCTGAAAATGGGATTGCAGGGAGACTTGATTCAATCGGTGAGCACCATTGTCGAAAAAATGTACCGGCTGTTTGTCGAAAAAGATTTAGATTTAGTAGAAATCAATCCTCTCGGCATCAGTCCGACGGGAGAGGTAATGGCTTTAGACGGTAAAGTCACCGCCAACGACGATGCCTTGGGGCGGCACCCAGATTTGGCCGCACTATCGGGAAAGAGGCTAAGCAGCGGGTTGGCACGGGAAAGAAGAAGTCCCCATGCTGGGGGCGATCGCTCCCATTCCCAGTCTAAGGTTCAGCAGTCGCCAGAGTTTGACCCCCAATCTAAATCCCCAATCTCCAATTCCGAATCCCTGCAATTAATCGAACTAGACGGGAATATCGCGATTTTGTGCAACGGAGTGGGCCTGACAATGGCAACTCTAGATGCTGTAACCCACCAAGGAGGAAAACCAGCTAATTTTGTGAATATTGGTTCCCTAGACCGCTACTATGCAGCAAATGCCCTGCGCGATCGCGTGGAGTTGGGTCTGGAGTTAGTCGCTCAGGATAAAAGCGTTAAGGTGATACTTGTAAATATTTTGGGCAGCGCCTCCAAGACCGAGGAAATAATCGCTGCAGTGGCCGGCTATTTGGAACGGAAAGCTCGCGCTAACCGCCACATCCAGGTTGTGCTGAGGCTGGTAGAGCTCGATGCTGATGCTGTTAAAAAGCGTTTGGGACAGTTGCCTGTGCAGCTAGCTAGCACTTTGGATGAGGCCGCGGCCGCTTCTGTATCCTCCGCCAAGTAGGGGCAGTCGATCGGCAAAAAACGAGATTTCTCTGCAGATGAAGGCCTTCTGCTTTTTACAGATCGAGTGTCAAGTGGGAAAAAGTCAATCACCCGGCGCTGCTCGGAGTACCGAGACAGCGCGGGCACAGAAATTGCCTAGTTGACCAGTCTAAGTGGTTCGCCCACTACGTTTAAGGTAAGTGTTGAAGTACCTACCGGAGGATGCGTGCTAGTCTTCCGCTCTAGAACTTAAAAGTTAAACAGGTGTAAGGGTTAAGCCAGTGCTTTTAAGATAGTTACCGACCTTAAACATTGACGAAGCAAACATTACCCCGTAAGGGAGGACTTAAATGTCTAATTTGGTTTTTGTACTTGATACCAAAAAACGACCGCTCAATCCAATCCGCCCAGGATTGGCACGTAAATTGCTAACTATTGGCAAAGCTGCTGTCTTCAAAAGGTATCCATTTACGCTAATTTTGAAAGTAGAGGTAACAGTACCGCAAAAACCAATCACTCTCAAAATAGATCCTGGCTCTCGAACTACTGGAATTGCGTTAATACAAGGAGAAAACGTAATCTTTGGTGCAGAGCTAACACACCGAGGACAAGCTATTAAAGCCAGCCTTGAATCTCGCCGTTCATTGCGTAGAGTCAGGAGAAATCGCCATACCCGCTATCGTCGGGCTAGATTCTCAAACAGGACTCGCCCTAAAGGTTGGCTAGCCCCAAGTTTGCAGCACCGCGTCGAAACAACACTGACATGGGTGACTAGATTGATGAAACTCGCCCCCATTGCTTCTATTGCTCAAGAGCTTGTCCGATTTGACTTACAGCAATTAGAAAACCCAGAAATTTCTGGAATCGAGTACCAACAAGGCGTTTTGCATGGCTATGAGATCCGCGAGTATTTGTTGAACAAATGGGAGAGAAAATGCGCTTACTGTGGTGAAATAAATACACCATTACAAGTCGAGCACATTCATCCCAAAGCCAAAGGCGGAGCTAATCGCATTTCTAATCTTTGCCTTGCTTGCGATGCTTGCAACAAAAAGAAAGGTACTCAAGATGTTGAGCAATTCTTGTCTAAAAAGCCAGAGATTTTGAAGCGGATTCTATCTCAAGCAAAACGTCCGTTAAAAGACGCAGCAGCCGTCAATTCGACTCGTTGGACATTATTTAATCGACTCCGTACAACTGGCTTGCCTGTTTCTACAGGTAGTGGTGGCTTAACGAAGTTCAACCGCATTCAATTAAATTTACCTAAAACTCATTGGCTAGATGCAGCTTGTGTCGGAAAGGTTGAGTCATTGAAGATTTTAACAAGCAAGCCACTATCGATCAAAGCAACTGGTCACGGGACACGTCAAATGTGCCGCACTGGCAAATTCGGCTTTCCATCTCGCTATGTTCCCCGGTTTAAGTTTGTTAAAGGTTTTCAAACGGGAGATATTGTCAAAGCGATTGTAACCTCTGGCAAGAAAATTGGTACATACGTTGGACGTGTTGCCGTAAGAACCAGTGGCTCATTCAATATTTCCGCCTCAGAATTAGTGTCAGGGATTAGCCACAAGTATTGTTCAGTTATTCACAGAAAAGATGGTTATTCGTATGCAGCATAAACCTTGCCCCCCTTTTCCTCTCGCCACTGACCTGGGTACAGGTACAGTGGGAGTCTCCAAGGGGGCAGAAAGATGAATTTAACTCCTGAAAGCAAAGTCCTAGTACAGGGCATTACAGAATCTCCCGCGTCCACCCGCGTCGCCCTGATGATGAAAGCATACGGCACGAATGTAGTCGCCGGTGTTAGTCCCGGTCGGGGGGGGCAGGAAGTGGAGGGAATTCCGATTTTTGATTTGGTAGAACAAGCAGTGTCGGCAGTGGGTCACGTTGACACTGCGGTAATTTTGGTAGACGCTTACTCGGTGCTGGATGCGGCTCTAGAAGCGATCGCCGGAGGAATTCGGCAAATCGCGATCGTGACTGGGGGAGTGCCTCCTCTGGATATGGTGCACTTAGTCAGAAAAGCAGAGGCCACCGAAACTTTGGTAATCGGGCCCAACAGTCCGGGGATTATTGTGCCCGACAAACTGCTGCTGGGAACTCACCCCAAGGAATTTTACACTCCCGGCCCGGTGGGAGTGATCAGCCGCAGCAGCACTTTGACTTACGAAGTTGCCCTAGAACTGACGGAGGCTGGGTTGGGACAGTCGATGGCGGTTTGTATTGGCTGCGACGCGATTGTCGGTTCTTCTTTTATGCAGTGGCTGCAAATTTTGGACGAAGACGACAGTACGGAAGCGATGGTTTTGGTAGGCGAAGTTGGTGGATGGAGTGAACAAGCTGCGGCTTCTTACATCGCCTCGGCGATCGACAAACCCGTGGTTGCTTATCTAGCCGGCCGCTACGCTCCCAAGGGGCCGTCTTTGGGCCACGCCGGCATCCTGATCAGTTCTCGGGCGGCTGCCCAGAAAGCCTTTGGAGTTTCGGCCCCAAACAAAATGGCTGCCTTTGAAGAGGCGGACATACCTGTGGCGGCTCGACCTTCAGAAATTCCTAAGTTGCTCAAAAAATTGCTCAAGAAAAATTGATTGCTTTGGGAGTTTTCACAAAAGTCCTAACCCTCTTGGGGGTTGGGATAGGGGCCGGGCGGGGGCGGGTTTGGTCTCATATCATTTCCGGTTACACCGGAATGATGGTTGACTGTTGACTGTTGACTGTTGACTGGATTTTATGATTCCGATGCTAACGGATTTGATATCAAAAGTGTCTGCAGAATGCCACAACAGCCGTTTCAACCCGCCTTTAGGACACATTTAGGATTTTTTTACCAAAGCCCTCTGACCGGCGTCACAGGCTGCGGTGCGGGTGCTGGCAATGGCGCGGCGCGGCGCGGCGCTGGAGGCGGAGTTGTTGGCTGCACGCTGCGGCGAGGTTCGATCTGCCTTTCGGTGGGATTTGTTTCAGTTGTGCGAGTTGTCGATCGCGTCACATCTTGAAGCAGGCTTTGCAGAGTTCCGGCTATACTCTGAACTTTCCCAACAGCGGTGCGAAGGCTGGCAACATCTACGTAAACCTCATTGAGAGGATACTTTTTCAGGATTTCTAGCAGCGATACCTTACCGTCATCCCCGGATGCCAGGATCACCGCTGCCCGCAAAGCTTTCCCGCTTTCTGTGCGGCGCTGAGTCCGAATTGCTTGACCGATGTCGTCAGTGATTTTTTCTCCTGGGGTACTGTAAACTACCCTCGCCAGATTAGCAGGCTTTAAACCAATTTCTAAACCCATGAACCCCCGCAATACTTGGGCGTCCATTTTGGAAAACCGGATAATTTGTTGGAGGGTTGGGGTCGTCGTGCCGTCTTTAGCAAAGTCTTCTAAGTCGGTGATATTGATGGTTTGTCTGATCGGGCCAAATGTGAGGACAACTTTTTCGGCCCCTAATGCTCTACTGCTAGATAATATGCTCCCGCTTGCTCCTAAAAGTAGGGCAATGCCGAGCGATACAAATTTTGTTAATTTCATATTCACCGCTAGAATAATTTTTTTTTTTCGAGACTTCTACATTTTTGTACATTATAGATGCAGCAGTTATATTCTACAAGGTCGCCCGTGTAATTTGTGCGCGCGTCACACCGACAATCTCGACCGAGACTTTTTCTCGATCTTGACTTTAAAAATAAGTTACCACATCTGCCGAAATCTTTTCGCTTCTATTCCTTCTGCCTTCTACCTTCTAAATCTCCACCCTTCTATATCCGAGTGTCTTCCGCCTTTTACATAAGTGCCTTATAAAAATTATAGGAACTGCCCTGACGGGAGGAAGTTCTTAATTGCACAAACATAAGGGATCGATTGCTTCTTCTTTCTCTCTTAGGCAACTAAATCCCTCTTCCTTCTTCCTGACATCTGTTACATCCGTTACATCCGTTACATCCGTTACAAAATCCGTTGCCGAACTTCCTTCTTCCTAACATCCGTTACATCCGTTACAGAATCCGTTGCCGAACTTCCCTCTTCCCTCTTCCCTCTTCCTTCTTCCTTCTTCCTTCTTCCTTCTTCCTTCTTCCTTCTTGTATATGTTGAAAATCAAGCGCAAATCAAAGAAATCCAAACACAAGCACAGCGAAAAAACAACAGCGCTAAGCAAAAAAGAAGTAGCTGCACAAAAACGCAAAATTTCAGAAAAGCGCAATGAAGTGGTGCAGGCGATCGCCATAAGCTGCTTAGTCACCGTTGCTCTCAGCATTCCCCTGTTCTTCGTAGCCGGCCCTAAGATTGCTATTGCAGGAGGCGCAGCCGCAGCCATCTTGCTGCTTTCCTACAAATACCCCCGTCAAGCTTTGTGGACTTTTCTAATTTACCTGCCTTTCAGTGGTACAATTACTTACGCAATTGGTGGCGGGAATCCTGCATTTCAAGTAGCAAAAGATGCTTTCTACATACCAGCTATCATCGCCCTAATTCAAAGCTGCAAAAAGAAACAGTTGCCCCTGTTCATTCCCAAACAAATGCTTTCTACCTTCAGCATCCTGTTGATGATGGCAATGCTGACTTTAATTTTTGTCAACGGGGAGATGCAGCTCAACCCTATGAAAGGCGACAAACCAATTCTGCAAGGAATTCTCGGCTTAAAAGTATTGATAGGTTACATACCGCTGATTGCTTGTACCTATTATCTGCTCCGCACTAAGAAGGATTTGGTATTTTTTAGTCGAATGCACATCGTTTTGGCGATCGTTTGCTGCCTTCTCGGTTTGATTCAGTACCTGTTGCTGCAAAGTGGAAAGTGTGCGGGAACCAGAGGAATGACCGGAGCAGAATTATATAAAGCAACGCTGGAAGCTAGATGTTTTGTCGGCGGTTCCTTGGTGTTCAGTCCAGAAGTCAAGTTTGTCCGCTTGCCGGGAACTTTTGTCGCGCCTTGGCAGTGGGCATGGTTTTTAATTTCTAATGCTTTTTTAACCTTTGCCTCTGCCTTTTGCGACCCTTCATTCTGGTGGCGAGTTATCGGTTTATTTGGCATGGCATTAGTATTTGCCAATGCAGTTATTTCAGGTCAAAGAACTGCTTTAGTTATGGTTCCCCTTGCTACAGCAATCCTGCTAATTCTCACCGGTCAATTAGTTAATTTAAAACGATTTATTCCCATCGGTGCCGGACTGGCGATTCTGCTGTTTGTCGGTGCAGCTATTAACCCGGGAATTATCGAGCAGCGGTGGGAAAGTTTTGTTAGTCGCTGGAATGCTGCACCGCCCCAGCAGTTTCTCTTTAATCAGTTCGAGCAGAGCAACAATTTTATCATTGACAAACCTCTTGGTAGAGGTGTGGGACGAGCCACTAATTCAACGCGAATATTTGGTGCCACGCAGCTAATTGAAACTTTCCAACCTAAGTTGATCTACGAACTCGGTTATCCGGGAATGATTAGTTTTCAGATCATGCTTTTACACTTAGCTTTTCTAACTTTTAGAGCTTACCGATCAGTCAAGGACAAAAGTTTGCGGAGTTACGGAGCTAGTTTTTGGGTGTTTGTGGCATTTATTACGATCAATACTCAATACTATCCGCTGGATGTAGATCCAGTGTCCGTGTATTATTGGGTTTTAGCTGGGGCGATTTTAAAGTTGCCCAAAATTGATAAACAGGTGCAGGATGAAAAACACCAGGAAGTTGAATCAAATGAATTGCAATTTCACCAGCCATTAAAGGAGAAAAAAATTATTGCATCTTCCCCAATTTGAGAAGAGTTTTGAGTGTTGAGTTTGGTGGATTCTTTCTTGTTCACTAACTCGCTTTCGCTCCAATGCGATGCAAAGATAGCCCGCCCTGCTGGGTTTATCTGTGCTAAAATCCACCCCTACAGCATATTGTGGCTCTTAACTTTACTGCGGTTGCCAAACCGGATTGCTAGCATTCAAATCCTGGTCGTTTGTCAATTTAGTCAATGCCGAACCGTCCCGATTAACTACATACAAGTTGCTTTTCTCTCCTTGGATTTCGTTAAATATAAAAGCAATTTTCTGGCTGTCAGTAGACCAAGCTAATTCTGAAATTTCCGACGGTTTTAGCCTGGTAGCTAGTTGATTTAGCTGGTTTCCGTCAGCATTGATTGTGTAGAGTTTTTGATTATTGAACTCTCCAGCGACGAAAGCAATAAATTTGCCATCCGGCGACCACGAAATTTCGTCGTAGTTTCTGGGTTTTTGGGTGAGATTCTTGGCTGTGTCCCGGTTAATATCTAACAGGTAGATATCTTGCTGTTCGCCTGCTGAATCGCCGGGTTTATTGTAATAGTAAGCAATCCGGCTGCTGTCGGGCGACCAAAATAGTTTGACGTTGTAAACCTCATGTTGCGGGTTGTTGGTCAAATTTTTGAGGTTGGTTCCATCGGCATTAATTGTGTAAATTTGCTGTTTCGGATAAGCGCCGAACAGGAAAGCAATTTTCGTGCGATCGGGCGACCAAAAAAGTTGACTGCCGCCAGATATATATTCGCCGGGACTTTTAGTTAATTGGGTCATTCCCGAACCGTCGGCCTTCATTTTGTAGATATTTTTATCCTTGACCAATGCTACCTGCTGACCGTCCGGCGAAAGGTAAAATTCTGATGAAATTTCTGTTCTAGGCGGATATCCTCCTACTTCCAAATTCCTAACTAATTTAGTTCCTTGGATGCCAGAAGTGTCGCTTGTATAAAGTGATTGACTGCCGGGAGTATCAGAGGTAAACCCGTCGCAAGAACGGGCAAAAATCAATTTCTGGCTGTTGGAAAACCAAGCTATTGCAAAATTAGCTGCTTTGCAACCATCCCCAGCAAACTGTTTAGTTAGTTGAGAACCGTCAGCATTGACTGTATAGATGTCAGTGTATCCGCTAACAAAAGCCAGTCGCTGGCCGTTGGGCGACCACACTAGGGTAGGGCTAACATCTATATTAGGTGCAAGTTCGCGGCGAGCGGAACTGGTAGCATTGACCGCAAATAAATTGGATCTGGTCTCGCTGCCGCGCATCTGGAGGGCGGTAAACGCTAGTATCCTTGGTTTTTGGGCTGCGGTTGGGGGAGGGCTGTGAAGGCTCAAAAACAAGCTGATTAAGAGTGTTAGCGAGATGAGACCGATCGAACTAAGTCGCAATAATTTATTCAAAAGCATTTTGTCAATATCATCTCCTTACTTTTAAATTTTCACAGTCTTCAGTCCTCATATCTCCGACTTCTTAAAGTCCTGCGGGGATATGGCAAATTCTAACTCCAAGCTATTACCAATGCCCAATTCGCTGTTTGGCCGATTCAAAGTGTTTGTCTAAAGTGTTTGTCTGTCGATATGTCTCGACAGCCTCAAACTCTGTTTAATTCTGCCAATAATTAGCTCGAACATTTTTTTGCGGGACGGATTCTTGCTGCTGGGCGGCATCCCTAACTCGCAACACATCAAGTTCAAGTCAGTTGCACTCATTGCCAACAATTTTTGCCTTACCTCTTCTTCATTACCATTCTTAGCTTGTAAACGCAGTTCTTCATAAACTTCTAGAACATTGCCAGCCGATAAATTAACAGGTTTATTAACATCAGCACCCCTGGGAATATCCAAAGTTTTTGAGCCAGCCGAAATCACTCCCCGCTTGACTTGAGTCTCAAGCCGGGTTAATTTTCGAGCAACGTCCCGCAAGATTTCCTTAAGTTCGCCAATTTCCTCAACTAACCCCCCGCTTTCTTGCTCGGAAGCAGCCAAAATTTCTTTTTTACTCATTTCAGATACTCCTCACACTCGCGCCATAGTTTTTCAAATTCTCTAACTAATTCTCGCGGCAGTTCTCCCTCATTAATCGCCCGTTTTAGCCCGACGCTTTCCCGAATCGTCGATTCTAAAAATCTAACTTCTATGTTATTATCTTTTGATATTTCATCGCAAAGTCTCTTTACTTCTCTCATGTAAAACTGAACTTCATTTGTCAGCAATCCTCCATAGGTTTTAGCTTTATTCATAAAGACTGCTATCTTAGGAAACGGATAAGGCTCAATCCGTTTCTGAAGCGAGTTTAAAACTAAACTCAATCCCCTAGAACCAAAATAATCGGGATTGACGGGAATTAATATTAAGTCGCAGCAAGAGAGTACGCTGTAGGTGAGGAGACTGAAGGAAGGCGAACAGTCAAAAAGCATCAAGTCGTATTTGGGGAGATTGGCAGAGTTGGCGATTTTACCGATGAATCTGCGGATGAAGTCTTTAACACTTTTTCCCTCAAATCCATCGATATCCAACCAATACAATTCTTCAACAGAAGGGACAAAATGCAACTGTTCGTCAATCTGATAAATGGTGTCGAAACCAACGGGAAATTTAAAATTCTGTCCGGCTTTTTTAAAGACTTCTAGGGCGTCGTAAATTGTAAGTCTATGCTTGAGAGATTTTTCGTACCACTTACCAAATTTGTCATCTAAATGACCTGTATTTTCGTTAAGTCCGATCGCCTCTGTGAGCGACATTTGCGGATCTAAGTCTAACATCAAGACTTCTAAGTCGGTTCCTTGGGATATAATATTTCCCAGACTCCAAGTGACGGTGGTCTTTCCGACACCGCCTTTAAAGTTGATTACGGCTATTGATTTAGGACTCATGGCTAGTTTTGTTTGGATTTTGCTCAAATATAAATTAAAACATATTGTGGCGGTTAGTCGATCGCCCGATCGCCGAGGAGAAGCCCGAGCTGCCAATTGACATGAAAGGCAGACTATGATAAAAAAATATATAATAAAATAAATAGCACATTATGTCAAACCAACTAACTCATTTGCACATCAAAAATTTTCGCTCTCTAGCAGATGTAAACATTCAAATCAACCCTCTCAACATTATCTTCGGCCCTAATGGAGCGGGAAAAACTACATTACTCGATACCATCTGGTTTGTGCGAGACTGTGCCATCAGGGGTGTTGATTTAGCTTCTTCTGAGAGAGATCATGGGATTGGTTTGCTCTGGGATGGAGCCGATGAGGGGGAAAATATATCAATCAAAATTGTAACCCCATCGGGTGAATACGAAGTTTCATTTGGTTATTCTTCAGGTAGAATCGAACCTTTTGCGGGAGAAAAGCTTTTTTCCGATCATGATAATCAATTGATTGTTCGCATTATAGGCAGTGACAAAGCTCAGGTTTATCTTACAGACCTGCAAGAATTAGAATTCATTACACTCAGAGAACCAGAGAAATTAGCCCTAAGCCGATATGTAGCATTTGAGAATAGCGAACCCGCTGCCTCTAACATAGACAACTTATTGCGCGTTGTTCGCAACTATAACTCCCGGTCAGCTTCTTTGTTCAAGATAAAGCGATTTGGTTCAGAATCTGATTCGGGAGAGCGATTACAAGACAGATGCGAGAATTTATGGTCAGTTTTGCGGAATTTACATGATAAGCGAGTCATTGATGAACGGTACGATACAATCATCAGTTTCATGCAAGAGAGCTTTCCAGCTTTTGATAATCTGTTTTTTGAACAAACAGGTCGATACACAGTCTATGGCAACTTTTTAGAAAAAGGACGGCGCAAACCAATTCGATCATCAGGAGTATCTGACGGTCATCTCCAGATGCTGATTAATCTCACAGCTTTGTTCTCTGAAGGACAGAATCGTTATTCACTAATTTTATTTGATGAGCCTGAAATCTCGCTTCATCCTTGGGCTTTAGCTGTTTTTGCTAAAGCTGTAAAACTCGCTACTGAAAAATGGAATAAGCAGGTTTTTATTGCTACTCATTCACCTGTATTAATTAGTCAATTTGAACCAGAAAATATTTTGACTGCGGAACTTGACAAGGAAGGAAAAACCGTCCTCAAAAGGATCAGTGAGATAGAAGGTATCCAAGATTTACTAGAAGAATATGCTACTGGATCGCTATATATGGCTGAGATGATTGCGCCTCAAAGTAAATCTGCATTAGAGGTAGCAAGTTAATGAATAGTCACGATACTACGAGTGACCAGCACTGTTATTTTTTCAAGTTTGGATTGCTGGTAACAGGAAAAACGGAAGAGGAACACATTCCCAAGTTATTTAGAAGTCTAACGAAATTGGGTATTTGCTCTTTTGAAGTTATTAGCAAGGTTGAGCAGCTAGACGTAATAACTTCAAATAAAAAAGCTAAGATGGTTGGAAGTGGTGCAAACATTCCTAATAAGGATGCTGAAAGAATTGGATACCCAGCAAGAGGTTACTTATCAAAAGATCCATGTACTTATGTCCTGCTACTGGATGACCTAGAATACGATCGAACCGATCGAGCACAACAAATTTTTGAGCGCTACCGAAAGGCACTTGATCCTATTTTACGCGACCAAAAACACCGTGCCTCAGTTCATTTTTTAGTTAATATGCTAGAAGCATACTACTTCGCTGATGCTGCTACCGTCAATGCAGTATTAGGAACCAGCTTAACCGATTACGAGGGAGATGTGGAAACGATTCGCCATCCCAAAGGTAAACTAAAACAGATATATTCGGGATTTAATGAAAAGGAACAGGGCGGCCAAATTCTCGATGGTCTTAATGTTGAAAACGTTTTATCCGATCCGAATACTTGTGCTTCTCTGAGAACCTTATTTGCATGGTGTTTAAAGGCTTTGGGGGAAGTACCTACCGATAAATATCAGCTTCTAAGTGGAAAATTAAGTGAAATAACCAAAGCACAATTGGATAATATATAATTTTTTAATTTCTGGCAGGTTTTTACTGCAAATAAAACGTAAGGTGCGCAATGCGCACCCTACAAGCTTTTTTAGCGTTTCACCAGTAAGGTGCGCAATGCGCACCCTACAAATTGTTTTAGCGTTTGACCAACTTCTTAGAAACCTTCCGCAAGCGAATTGATTGTGGTGTTACTTCCACCAATTCATCCTGACCGATGTACTCCAAAGCGCGCTCCAAACTCATATCGACTGGCGCTTGCAATTGCGCCAATTCTTCACCGCCAGATGCGCGGTGGTTTGTCAACTGCTTCGACTTGCAAATATTCAGCTCCATGTCGTCATCTCGGTTGTTTTCTCCGATAATCATCCCTCTGTAAACCTTGGTTCCGGGGGTAATGAAAAATACGCCACGGTCTTCAGCATTTTTCAGTGAATAAGTAGTGGCAACTCCTTCTTCAAAGGAAATCAATACTCCGTTGCGACGGGCGACAATTTCTCCACCGAGGGGGCGATAGTCGAGGAAGCTGTGGTTCATAATTCCAGCGCCACGAGTCAAGCGCATGAACTCGCCTCGGAATCCAATCAAACCGCGAGCGGGGACTGAAAATTCGATTTGGGTGCGACCGGTGCTGCTGACGTGCATATCTTGCATTTCTGCTTTCCGCTGACCGAGGCGTTCGATGCAGCCGCCGACTGCTTCTTCGGGTACGTCTAACACCAAACATTCAAAGGGTTCGCAGGGACGACCGCCGACTTCGCGGTAGATTACTTGCGGCTGGGATACTTGAAATTCGTATCCTTCGCGACGCATATTTTCGATCAGGATTCCGAGGTGGAGTTCGCCACGGCCGGATACGAGGAATTTGTCGGGAGATTCGGTTTCTTCTACGCGCAAGGCGACGTTAGTTTGGAGTTCTCGCATTAGCCGATCGCGAATTTGCCGAGATGTCACAAAACTTCCTTCTTGACCGCAGAACGGCGAATCGTTCACAGAGAAAGTCATCTGCAAAGTTGGTTCGTCTACTTTGATTAAAGGCAGCGCTTGCGGGTCGTTGGGACAGGTAATTGTCTCGCCAATATACGCATCAGCAAAACCGGCAACGGCGACAAGATTACCAGCAGAAGATTCTGGGATATCAATCCGCTTCAGACCTTCAAAGCCCATCAATTTGGTAATTTTTGATTTGACAATCGCGCCGCTTTCTGTGATTAAGACTGCTTGTTGACCGATTCTAATCGTACCGTTGTGGATGCGACCGATGACGATGCGACCGACGTATTCTGAGTAATCTAAGGTGGTTACTTGCAGTTGCAGTGGCTTGTTGGGGTCGCCTACGGGGGGCGGTACGTGGTCGAGGATTTCTTCAAAGAGGGGCTTCATATCTACCCCTTCGTCTTCCAGGTGTTTTTTGGCGTAACCGCTTAAGCCGGAACCGAAGAGATAGGGAAATTCGCACTGATCGTCGTCAGCACCTAGTTCGAGGAACAGATCCAAAACTTTATCGACGGCTTTGTGGGGGTCGGCTCGCTCGCGATCGATCTTATTCACAAAGACGATCGGGCGCAGTCCTTTTTCTAGAGCTTTTTTGAGCACGAAGCGGGTTTGCGGCATCGGGCCTTCGTTGGCGTCTACGATCAGCAGACAGCCGTCAACCATGCCGAGAACTCGTTCGACTTCTCCGCCGAAGTCCGCGTGTCCGGGGGTATCGACGATGTTGATCAGGGTTTCTCCGTACCTGACGGCGGTGTTTTTGGAAAGGATGGTAATGCCACGTTCGCGCTCGATGTCGTTGGAGTCCATGACGCAATCTGGGATTTCTTCCCCTTCGCGGAAGATCCCGGACTGTCTGAGGAGAGCGTCCACAAGGGTGGTTTTGCCGTGATCGACGTGAGCAATGATGGCGACGTTGCGAATGGGAAGACTCATAATGCGTCTGGAACGTTAAACGGATCTAACTAAAGATTTCTTAATAATTGTAGCGCATGAAGTCAAGGGCCGATCGGGCGGGGCTGTAAGATTGGAGTGCGATCGTCGCTAGAATCAAGATTATGGAAGCGCAACAAGCGTGAAATTGAGCGTTACACCACGCCTGACGGCAGAGTTTCTTTCGATCGGTGATTTTGAGTTTGCCCAGGTGAAGAAGCTTTGATGGGGGGCGATCGCCGATATTAAGATGAGGGTGCAAGTTCGATCGACTTTATGGAAGTACAACCCAGAGATATTCAGCGTTATACCACGCCAGACGGCAAAGTTCCTTTCTCCGAGTGGTTAGACTCCCTGCGGGATCTCAAGGCAAAATTTAAGATTGACCGGCGACTCGATCGAGTTGGGACTGGAAATTTCGGAGATTATCGAGCAGTCGGAGAAGGTGTCTATGAGTTGAGGATAAATTACGGCCCCGGCTATCGGGTCTATTTTGGACAAGTAGAAGAAACAATTGTACTTTTGTTGATAGGCGGGGATAAAAGCACTCAAGAGCAAGATATCCGCAAGGCTAAAACATACTGGACAGATTACAGGAGTTAAGACAATGACAATGCCTAAGAGCTTACCTTATCACCCCTATAAAATTTCAAATCTCAAAGATCCGGCATATTCTGCGGGCTATCTCACAGAGATTTTTGAGGAGGAAGAAGGCGATTTGGAATTAGGAATCATGCGAAAAGCACTTCGAGATGTATTTGAGGCTCTGGGCGAACCAAATATGTCTGCTGAGGATGCTAAATTGCATTTGGAAAAGTTAGATGTTTTGTTGTCGGGAGAAGGAAGTGCGACAATTTATGCTTTGGCAAGTTGGCTAAATGCTCTGGGATTGAAGTTATCTGTTGTAGTTGATGAAGGGGATAAAGGGGAAGATAAAGATTCTGTTAGTGCTGCAGAGTTTGCGGAAGTTGGTAATGTTTGATTTTGGGCGATCGAGCTTTAAGCTATTAATTAGACCTTAACGGCGCTCGAAGCCCGATCGCTAAACGAAGTAGCCGATCGCTCCGGGGTATCCTACAATACTGTTAAAAGTTATGCCCGATCGCCCGGTATGGCAATGGCTGACATCGGTGCTCTGCTAAAATTGGCGCGGACGTTTGATGTGTCGATCGAAGAATTGTTGGATTTTGTCGAATAGTAACAAATTACACTTAAAATAAACCAGCGCCACCAGCGCCAACCAGTTCGACCTCGCAGGGACGATCGACTGTGGGCCCAAGCAACAGATGCGAGAGTTGGCGGATGGGACGGGGCGAAGTCAGAAAGAGATGATATATTCTCAGCGGCAATTGTAGCTGTTCGATCGCCCATATCAGTCTACAATTTGTAACGTTGAGCCTTATTGAAGTGCAGGAGTGGAGCTGGCTTGGATAACGCTAGTCTGTCAAGAAAACCCCCGCAAGCCTCGGAGCTTGTCGCCGACGAAATTCCAGAAGCAGTGCGAGATCACCCATACCCAGAAGTAGGGCAGAGTCAGTCTAAGAAAAAAGGGCTGATTTGGAAACTGCTAGGGTTGGCCGCACTAGCCTTTGGGGTCAGCATCTGGCTGCACCTCAACTTTAACTTGTTCCCAGCCACCAGTCAGGCCGAGCAAACTCAACAAAACCCAGCGCCCACCAGTTCCGCGTCTCCGTCTGTCGCGAGTCCTGCTACCACCCCAAAAGTCCCCGCAATCCCAGAAAACCTGCTGGGACACTTGCCGTACCCAGAAGCACCAGCCAAAGACTTGGTAGGCGTCACCTCCGACGGTAGCGTCAAACTCCGCTCCTCAGCAGCAGCAAAATATCAGGAAATGGTCAACGCCGCAGCGGCATCAGGCATCTATTTCGCTCCCATATCCGGCTTTCGCTCCCTGCAAGACCAACAGCACGTATTTTTTGACGTGAAAGCCGAACGCAGGCAAAACGCCAGCAAGCGAGCCGAAGTCAGCGCCCCTCCAGGTTACAGCGAACACCACACCGGTTATGCGATCGACATCGGCGACGGCACCGCCCCAGAACACAACCTCAGTCCCAGTTTTGAAAATACCGAAGCATTCAAGTGGTTAGAAGCCAACGCCGTCGCCTTCAGCTTTGAAATGTCCTTCCCGAAAAACAATCGCCAAGGCGTCAGTTACGAGCCTTGGCATTGGCGGTTTGTGGGCGACAAGCAAAGCCTCGAAACTTTTTACAAAGCTCATTCCATGAAAAAGTAGATGTCAGTTGACAGTTGACAGTTGACAGTTGACAGTTGACAGTTGACAGTTGACAGTTGACAGTTGTCAGTTGTCAGAAGGAAGGCACTACACGGATTAACACGGATACAAGGATAATAGACTCTCCCACTCCCCCGCTCTCTCTCCCCTTATGCCACATTCCCCCACTCCCCCCACTTCGTTGAGCCAAACTCGTGATTGCAATCTATCCAGGCAGCTTTGACCCCATTACCTTCGGTCACGCAGACATTATCGAGCGGGGATCTAGACTGTTTGATCGGGTAATTGTTACCGTAGTCAGAAACCCCAGCAAAACCCCTCTCTTCACCGTAGAGGAACGGATCGAGCAGATCCGGCGCTCTACCCAACACTTGCAAAATGTAGAAGTAGACAGTTTTGAGGGTTTGACAGTAAACTATGCTAAGATTCGACAAGCCAAAGTGCTGCTGCGGGGGCTCCGGGTATTAACAGATTTTGAAATGGAACTCCAGATGGCCCACACCAATAAAACCCTTCTGGGTGAAATTGAAACAGTTTTTTTGGCAACTTCTAACGAGTACAGCTTTTTAAGTAGTAGTGTAGTTAAAGAAATAGCCAAGTTTGGTGGCTCCGTAGATCATCTTGTTCCGAAACACGTCGCCCTAGATATTTACAAATGTTACGCCAGCAGGAACCAACTCGCATCGAACCCGACACTACCGGACGCGGCACTGAGAACGAATCACCTCAGAACACAGCCACCTTCGGAGACCCCACCCGAACCGCAGGAGTAGACATCCAGCGGGAATTGAACCGGCTTGAGGAAATTGTTCTCGACAGTCCGCGAATTCCCATGACCAGACGCACTCTGGTGGATGAAGAACAGTTGCTCGATCAGTTAGACTTGGTGAGGCTAAATTTGCCGATCGCCTTTCAGGAAGCCGAGACGATCATCCGGCACAAGGACGACTTGCTTCAAGAGGCGGAACTTTACGCTCAGGAAGTGATAGAAGCAGCAGAACAGAGAGCAGCAGAAATTTTAAACGATATGGGCCTGCTTCAGCAGGCGAAGATAGAGGCAGATCAGTTGCGACAGCAAGTTTTGCTCGACTGCGAGGCAATTCAGCAGGCCACGCTGACAGAAGTCGAACAAATTCGCTACCAGGCTCAAGAGGAATTGGAAGAGATGAGAGTCAGGGCGATGGCTGAATGCGAGGAAATTCAAAACGGAGCCGATGATTATGCCGACCAAGTGCTCGATAATATCGAGCACAAGTTGAGCGATATGCTGCGCGTGATCCGCAACGGGCGCGATCAGTTGGATAGTGTTTCTGCGTCGCACATCCATCACAACAACGGTTAGCCCACAGTGAACTCATTGCTTGAACATTTCTAAAAGTCTACCTAAATTAGGTAGACTTTTTTTCGCAATAGTCTTTCTAGTCTTTATGCCTCAGTCCCAGCAGTCGGTGACTTATTTGTGCCGACATAAGTTTTATGAAGATAGGAGCAAATATAAAATTTTATGCTAGAGTTTGGTGAAAACTGATAAGACAAAAAATTCCTAATTGGATTCTAATTTTTACAATCTAATTGTTACCATGCAAAAAGTTTCTAATAGGTTCGCTGAATTTGATTTGATCCGAGCTTTAGCGATCGTCAGTGTGGTGATTACTCATGCGGGGTTCTTTACATTTCGCGATACCAGAATTCTATTTGTCGCGATCGATACATTTCAACTATTTTGCGTACCAGCATTTTTACTGTTGAGCGGTTTTTTTCTCACCAACAAACTGGAAAATCAAAATAATCCCACACTGGTAGTCAAAAAAAGACTGTCAAAAATTCTACCGCCTTATCTGTTTTGGTCAGTAGCTGTGTACATCTTAAATAATTTGGGAGAAATCCAAAAATTTGATTTACTTTCACTACTCAGAGATATCTTGACGGGTTCAGTGATGCCTCCCTATTACTTCATCGTTGTGATTGTTCAATGCTACGGCTGGTGGTGGCTTCTCGTGAAATTAAGATTTTTAGAACCCCGAAAAGTTTTGGCTGTGGGCTTAACAATTCAAGCTATTTTTACAATCTTCTTCTACTTAACCGCTTTCCAATACATATCAATACCTCTACCTGTGATGGAGCGCTGGATTTTTAGTTGGATTTTGCCATTTTCAACTGGTCTATTTTTGGGTGCCTCGTACGACAGAATTCAACCTGTTCTCGAAGGGAAAAAAATGCCAATTTTAGGGGCAACGATCCTTTTTTATCTAGCTAGCATTTTGGAATATTACCTGAAAAGTGGAGTTAATTCGGAGGCATGGTTTCTCCGCTCGTTTTTTAAACTATCTGCTCAAGGATACGCAATTTTGTTCGTATTATCTATCCTCGCATTTTCTAAGAGTATTGCACTTCCCAGTAGATTATCGGGGTTAGTCAAAATATTGGCTGCTTATTCATTCCCTATATATCTCCTGGATTCGACTGTAGTGAAATATGTGTTGTTAGTGTTTTATAAGTTTATTGACCCGGTAAATCCGCTGCTGAAGCTCGGCTTTTTAGTGACGGGGACTTTGTTAGGTTGTTGGGCGATTATTTACCTGTTGGAAAAAGTTTTGCCCAAAAATTACAGGCAGTACATTTTGGGAATTTAATCAAATTTTGTGTTTCAGCGGATGTCTTCATAAAACTGCTTGAGATACCTTGGGGGAACGCCAAAACCCCACAAAAAACCAATCGAAAGATAGATCGCAATAGCTTTAAATTCGCCCCAATTCGCCACTCGACGATCGCTACTTTCTACTACCCGATTGACTAACTTAAGTCTCCCCCGTAGCACTAACTTCAAACACAAATCCGCTTCCTCCATAATTGGCAGCGCGGCATCGAAACCAGCGCATTCCCAAAAATCGGTACGGCGACAAAAGATAACTTGGTCGCCAAACAGCAGGCGTAATCCTTTGAAAAATAAATGAGGTCGAAATAACAGCGGCGCGTAATAAGTTTTCAGGTAATTGTGCAGGGAAAAACCCCATCTTGTTTGCTGCGAACCAGCCATCAGGGAGATAAACCCGCCGCCGGCAATTTCGGCATCGGACAATGTTTTCTGGATGACTGCTACAATGTCGTCGGGAACTAAAGTATCGGCGTGGAGAAAGCACAGAATTTCACCGGTGGCGACTTGGGCACCTAAGTTCATTTGCAGGGAACGTCCGGCTATACTGCTAGAAATAACGCGGATGCCGGCGGAAAGTGCGATCGCCACTGTGTCGTCTTGACTGCCGCCGTCTACCACCAACACTTCCCAAGCGGGAGGATTAAGGATGCTGAGTTGGCGGAGGGTGCGTTCCAGACAAGTCGCTTCGTTGAGGGCTGGGATGATAATAGAAACGCGATCCATCTGGTTGAAATTTATGCCAAAGATATTATAATAAACAACTGTGGCGATTCACAACTCACGAGAAAATAGAACTTACGCGCGCGGATTCAAAAACCCGGTGTCTGCCTGTGAACTCGTCACGAAACATCCGATTTTCTACAGAAATTGGTTTTTTTGGCGTCATTCCTATAAAATAACGCAAAAGTGCAATCGTCATCTATATTTTCCACTAATCAGGACTGAGAAAATCGTGCAGAAAACAGAAGTAAAAAATGATTTAGAATTTTATGAGGAAAATGCCGATAATTGGTGGGACGAAAATGCTAAAATTTATGCCTTATACCATCTAAATAAACCCAGATTTGAGTTTTTCGACAGACACGCGACTAATTGGCAAGGGCTGAAAACCTTAGATGTCGGGTGCGGCGGCGGCTTTTCTTGCGAGTTTATGGCCGAGAGAGGTGCTATTGTTTCTGGAATAGATCGATCGCAAAAATGTATTGTAGCAGCTCAAAATCACGCAGTTACCAGCGGTTATGAGATAGACTACAGGCAAGGTTTTGCCGAAAATATGCCCTACGAAGACAATACCTTTGATGTTGTAATCTGCGTGGATGTTTTGGAACACGTTGCCGATTACAAAAAAGTTGTGTCTGAGGTTCACAGGATTCTCAAGCCTGGGGGACTGTTCTTTTTTGACACAATCAACCGAACTTTTTCCTCGCAAGTTGTGATGATTGGGCTGATGGAAAATATTTTGCAGGAGATTAGGCGGGGCGTTCACGATTGGGAAAAGTTTATTACCCCGGATGAACTGTCTGTGGTAATGCGCGATACGGGTTTCGGCAAGATTGAAATTAAAGGTTTTGATATGTTTGGAGAAATGGGCGCTATTTTAGCCCAGATGCACGGTTTTTGGGGGAATCTTACAAGTGGAAAGCAGCTATTTCCTTCGGGGGAAAGTTTCCAACAAGTTTCTCAAGTGCTAATCTCTAATATCGCTAACTATTTTGATTACAAAAAGTCTGGCTTGTTTAAAATCAAAATTAATGAGGATACGTCGATTATGTATGTGGGCGTAGGGGCGAAGAATTAGTCGGTTAATTGTTGACTGTTGTCATTAGGGGCGGGTTTTAGACTGGTTTTTGCGATCGACAAATCCGGCTAAAACCCGCCTCTCTTGCATTTTGTAGGGTTCGCAGCATTTTACCCTGTTGAGTGCAATACACATATTCCATAGGGAGACGACGCCGTATCCTTACTATATTGCGGGCAATTGAGAATTGCTCTATTGGCGATCGCACGACAAACCTAATTTTAAGAACTAATTGCGAATTATTACCAAATATTTTTAACGTTAAGTCATCGCACCTCGCAGTTCGATCTCCCAAAAATACCGCCCCGTCTTTATTTGGGGCTGCTCGCGTTGAGCGGACACCTAGCTTGACTGCCTTTAGTAACAAATCTTAATATTTAACTATTGACAATTTATCTAAATTGCATGGTAGCTTATTGAATATTAATTGCAATAACTGCCGGAAGTTAACAGTACCTGGAGGTCAATCACCGTGACAGCAGCAATAGTTTCCGCATCCGCCGATCGAATCAGCGACGGACAACCCGCCGACAGCCAAAAACTGATGAGTTTGGGTAAAAATTCCGAAATACCTGACCTCGATAACTCCAAAGATGTAACCCTCACCGTCTTAGAAGGAGCGGGAACTCTCACGGTGTGCGATCGGACAGTCACTTTAAAACCCGGAGTATTTGTGTTTGTACCCGCCGGCATCCCGCGCCGTCTCAAAGTACAAACGACGCTGAATCTGTTACTAATTGACTGCGAAGCAGACCCCGATATGAGCGAGTCAGCTTGGTTGATGAATTTTCAACTTTAACCCGATGAAAAAACAGTGTCCTTGCTGCCTTGACTCCCTAATTTCTCAGGTTTGCCACAACCGTGTCTACTGTTTTTGTCTGAATTGCAGGCAGGAAATGCCAAATCCTGACTCAAAAAAAACAACCCTCAAGCACTATCAAATTTCACCTTCGGAGTAAAAATGTCAAAAGCAATTGGTCTTTTCTACGGAACTACAACTGGGAAAACTGAGTCGGTAGCTGAAATGATTCGGGATGAATTTGGCGGCGATATCGTGACCTTGCACGAGATCGGCAGCGTTGAAAATGATGATTTTGCCGAATACGAATGTCTGATTATCGCTTGTCCGACTTGGAATATCGGCGAACTGCAAAGCGACTGGGAAGGTTTTCTTCCCGAACTTGATGATATTGATTTTAGCGGCAAAAAAGTAGCTTATGTGGGAACTGGCGACCAAGAAGGCTACCCGGATAATTTTATGGATGCAATGGGCATTCTGGCTGAAAAAATTTCGGAACAGGGCGGCGAAACAGTCGGTTATTGGCCGGTAGAGGGCTATGATTTTAATGAATCTAAAGCTGTAGTTAATGGCAAGTTTTTGGGTCTTGCTATTGATGAAGACAACCAATCCGATCTGACGGAATCGCGCATCAAATCTTGGGTATCTCAACTCAAGAAAGAATTTAGCTTGTAGACTTAACGGTAGCAGGGTGAGTTTTGTAATTAGATTATGTTCGGCAATCAAAATTACGCACTCAACCCGCCCCGAAAATCTAGCAGATAAATTATTCTTGTTAATAACTCGATCTCCCACTTAAAATAGATGAAATTTAGTTCAGAAGACGTGCTTTGGTTAAGTGTAAGTCCGAGTTTGCAATTCTTCGATCGCTCGCTGCTTTCCTACTTAAATGATTCTGTACCAGTGCAAATATGGGAATACCAACAAACTGAAGACGAAGCTTGCTCTTTAGATATGGCTGTTGAACTTTTGCACGATTTTTTAACATTGCGCGATCGCCCAATTCATCTCATCGGCCACAGTACCAGCGGATTAGTTGGTTTAATGTATGCGCGCCGCTATCCTCACAAAGTAAGTTCTTTGGGACTTTTAGCTGTCGGCTTGCCATCTGCTATGAATTGGCAATCACATTACTATACGCATCTTTCAGCTTTTCCCTGGAGCAGAAAACAAGTTTTGACTCAAATGGTTGGCGATATGCTGGGATTGCAAAATCAAATAATCAATCAAAGATTTATATCATATTTTGAAGATGACTTAGCCTGTTCTCCTTGTCCTCACTCCTTATTTAGGATTAGTAATTCCCACGATGAAGGTGTAGAAGTACCTTTGTTGATATGCAGCAGCAAAACAGATTTTATGGTATCTCCTGTTGTCATGCGCCGCTGGTCGAAATTTATTAAAAAAGGATCTCGGCTTTGGGAATGTCAAGACGGTAGGCATTTCTTTCACCACTTCTATCCAGAACAAGTCGGCGAAGAAATACTAAATTTTTGGCTATCTCTACACAGTCGGCAACTGATTTTAGACTTGAAGTTCTAGATTCTAGATCGCAACTATTAAGATAAATATCTAACAAGTTTTGGGTACTAAAAGCAGTCTGCTCGCCAGACGGCTAAAATTAACTACAGCCTAAATTCTTTATATATCAAGGATTATTTGCACTAGCAGCTCTCAGAAATCACAATTTACGGTTAATGTACTATTATAAATTAATGACTATTATTTTTAATAACTGATTATGAAAAATCTAAGAAGTGCGATCGAGGGCGACAACAGCTCAACCAAGATCCCGCCGTACTTTCGAGTACCGCTGAGCCTCAAAATTATCGTGCCGTTTCTAAGTGTATCCGTCACTCTATTGTTATTAGTCATACACACAGTCAAAATCGGATTTGCCAACACTCTTGAAAAAGGAGTGCGCGATCAAGTTGAAAACCAAGCAGTTTTAGCCGTGCGAGACTTCAAAAGTCGATCGACTCAATTGATAATGCAAGCCAAACTGCTATCAGAAGAACCCGAAGTTATTCGCGCTATAGAAAAGAAAAACACAGACATCTTGCGTCAAGATATATTATCTCTACAAACCACATTTAAACTAGATTTAGTCAAAGTAGTAGACGGGCGGGGCGAAATGGTAGCAGAGTTGCGAGAAGATTCGCTCATAGATAAGAAGTTAATCAATAGCGCAGCGATCAATTCAGCACTTAAAGGCTTAGAAAAGTCGAATTTCGTCAGCATTGATGGCAAACCGCAAGCATTGCTAGTAGGATTTGCACCGATTAGAAGCAAGAATAGGATAATTGGTGCTGTACTCGTCGGTGACTTAGTGACAGACGAACAATTGCATAAAATCAACATTGATACTAACAGTAAAAACTACTTCGCTATCTTTAAATCAGGAGAATTAATTGCTACTAATTTTCCCCAAATTCGCTCTAAATCTTGGAAAAAACCTACACCACAGACATCGACTACTAAAATAGATATTGAGCGCCTGTCTTACATAATGAAAACGGTAGAAATATCCGAAATAGGCGATAGCATAGCTCTAGCTGTGTTTAACCCAATGGCGACAGTGCAGCAAACGCAATTAACTTTATCTCAACGGCTAGATAGTTTCTTTTGGGCAGGAGTAATTCTCGCCACGATTGTTGGTGCTGTAGTTAGCCGAATCATCGGAAAACCAATCCTTGATTTAACTCAAAATGTGAATTGGATGGCAAGCAATGAATACTTTTCTGGTAAAGTACCCATTCCTTCCGGCGATGAGGTAGGTCAACTTGCTGAAGCTTTCAACTGTATGATAGAACAAGTAGAAAAGCGCGATCGTACACTAAACCTACAATTGCACCAACTACAACAAACGCTTCACGATTTAAAAAATGCCCAATCTCAACTAATTCAAGCCGAAAAAATGTCCAGTTTGGGGTTAATGATGGCTGGTATTGCTCACGAAATTAACAACCCAGTTAACTTTATTTATGGCAACCTCTGTCACGCTAACCAATATACTCAAGATTTGCTCAGGCTTGTAGGACTTTACCAGCAGGAATTTCCGAAGGCAAGCGCGTCAATTCAAGACTGCATTGAGGAAATTGAACTCGACTTTTTATCAGAAGATTTGTCGAAGTTACTATCTTCGATGAAAATGGGGACTGAGCGAATTCAGCAAATTGTTTTGTCCCTGCGAAACTTCTCTAGGTTAGATGAAGCTGAAATGAAACCAGTCGATATCCATGAAGGAATTGACAGCACTCTATTAATTTTAAAGAGCAAAAT
This sequence comes from Microcoleus sp. N9_B4, assembly GCF_036701635.1. Lineage (NCBI taxonomy): Bacteria > Bacillati > Cyanobacteriota > Cyanophyceae > Oscillatoriales > Microcoleaceae > Microcoleus > Microcoleus sp. N9_B4. The sequence continues at coordinate 52,488 of NZ_JAUBRC010000015.1, forward strand.
CACAACCGCGATTAAAGTAATTAAAAATTATGGAAAATTGCCCTTGGTAGAATGCTATCCGTCGCAGTTAAACCAGGTATTCATGAATATCATAGCCAATGCTGCTGATGCACTGTTGAGCAATCCAAATCTGCGAAACAAGGAGATTGAAATCCTCACAAAAATAGCAGGAGTAAATCAAGTGGTGGTGAAGATTAGAGATAACGGCAATGGGATTAACCCGGATGCAATTGATAGGCTATTTGACCCATTTTTTACGACTAAACCTGTGGGTAAAGGAACTGGTTTAGGGCTGTCAATTTCCTACCAGATAATCGAGAAGCATCAAGGGAAAATAGAAGTGAATTCGGAAATAGGTGAGGGAGCAGAGTTTGTGATTTATTTGCCGATTAAAGCCCGCACCCAAGAAGCCGCTTGTTTGTGCCAGAGTTAAGACAGTTCCTTGAATTGAATATCAGTTAGCTATTTGATTAGAGGAGACGGCATTGCCGTTTCCCTACCGCAAAATAATCATGAACTCGCGAGGAGGAGACGGCATTGCCGTTTCCCTACCCCGATTAATTGTAGGGAACCGGCATTGCCGTATCCTGATTTCTGAAGTCCTTATACCAATTCACTATGAACCTGCACTTAATATAGCTTCAAGGATATAGTCCCAACCACAGAGAGATAAAACTTCTTCATTCGTGAGAGATTTGATAATTATATCTACCTGTTCTTTGAGTTTATCTAAACTCGAATAATTTGCCCACTTCAGGTCTTTTTTTGTATGTTCCCACAATCTTTCAATCGGATTCAATTCAGGACTATACGCAGGTAAATATATTGGCATTACATGGTCATGCCAGTCTAATAAGAGAGCTTTATGAAAGCTACCATTATCCATGATAATTAGATTGAAATAGTCTGAGTATTTTTGAGCAAATCCATTTAAAAACTCTTGAAACCAGTTGTGATTGAGCTGAGAAAATTCTTGATAATATTGTTCACCTGTTGATGGCTCTACAACTCCATAAACATAGAAGTTTCCTCGCTTCCATTGTTTTTTCCCGACGGGTTTTATCCCCTTCAATGTAATCATCCTGCCCGGCGCATAGTAATCAATCCAAATCTACTCTCGTCCTGACACCATATCCTTACAGGCTGTCCTGTTCCGAAATATTTAATCATTACTTTGATAATCTCCCACAGTTTTTTTTTGAAGTTGGTCTGTGCAACTTCGTTCACCTTATTGCTTTGGGGTCTTGGCACTTTGAGGTAAGATTTTAATTTATAATGAACTAGGTCATGTACGACTTTATAGCTCACTTTGCTCCCGCATTCTTTTTCGAGCCATATCTGTAATTTGCCATAACTTGTTTCCCCCTCTGGTTCTTGCAGTTTTTTGATTAATTTTTCTCTGACTTCCGGTGGTATATGTGGAGTCTTCCCGGGAGCTTTTTTAACTGTGAGTAATGAGGTAATTCCACCTTGTTTGTAAGCTCTTAACCAACGATATATTGTTGAAGAGTCTCGCTTCAGCATCGTGGCTAATTCTTCTCTTGTTTTGATTTTTTTGGTGGCAATCCAGTATAATAGCAGTAATTTTTCTTGTGCAAACTGCGGTTATAGCCCGTTCGAGTCGATGCTCTAGTTCCTCAACCGTTTCCTGAATTTCTACCTTAAATTTGTTGGCCATATTGCATCTCCTCTACTTTTAGCCTAAATTTAGTGTACCTTCATAGTGAATTGGTATTACGGGATAAGGCAGAATAATGGTGGTATTTTCTCAATGACCCCTCGGTTCCTCCCGATAATAATTTAGCAGAACGTTCTCTACGGCTTTGGTCACGAAACGGAAAGTTTCTGGCGGCTCTCGTTCGATGAAACGATTTGAGGAAACGGCTAATACCAATTTTAAAAAAGAATGCAACAGTATTCTTGTCCCCCCCCTTAGCAAGGGGGGGCTAGGGGGGGTCGAAGAGTGTTGCACGATTTTAGAGAAATGGTATAATCTGCTGAGTGTGATTCAAACCTGTCGTTTTCAAGCTCGCTCAGTAATGACTTTTTTCCGTGAGGCTGTAGAGGCCCATTCTTGTGACTTGGCTATGCCTGAGCTTATTCCCTTCTTTCAGACCTGAATCCTTACCTTTTTAGAGTGACAACGTAATGGGCTTTTTTCTGACGAATCAGCCGAATAATATCGGTTTGAGTCCCCATCGCATCCATCGTAATAATCGCTCCGGTGATATCGATTAATTCCAATAGGGCTGGGATAGCTGTGATTTCATTGGAATGGTTTTCCACTTTAACTTGTCCAAGTACCAACCGATTTTCGCTTGCCCACGCTGTCACTAAATGTAAATTATTTACGCCGTTTTTAGGCGTCATAAGAACCTCGGAGGCTTTTGCCATCAATTGGGATAACTTGTTGGCAAACTGGCCCAATTAATTGTTTAACCCATTGAGTCAACTTCTGTTCTAAAACTTTCGGGTCTAGCTTTTCAAAAACTCGTCGGAAGGTATCATCGCTCGGGATGCCATTGGGTAAGTCTAAAAATTTTTGCAACCATTGCTGCTTACTGATTCCATAATTTTCCATGTCTTCCCATCCATCACCTCCAGCTATTGTAGATAATATGGCAATGACGAGAATGTCTTTAAGTAGGTGGCGTTTGGTTCGGTTCACTCTTGGGTCGGGTACGTCATCAAAATAACTTGACAAGCTCCCTTGTAACTCTTGCATGGAAATAGGTTGGGGCGGGTTTTGTGGTTGCTTTGATTTAGGCGTTGCGAAAACTGGCGCGAATCCTTGATTCATTGATTCTAGGACTTACGCATTGACAAAATAACCAAATAGTGCATTGATAAAGAGGGAACGTCTACTAACGGGTATCGGACAATCAGAAAAATAACTAAAACCTCGACAGCGCAATGCAATAAGGACATTTACACCTTATTTTTACTCTCAGAGCCAAAGTTTGGGGGGTGCAGTAGGTTAGCAGAGATATTAGGAGACGTTTCCCATTCAGGGCGTCAATCGCTTTTTGTTGAGAGAGAGATATGAACCGAAAGATTTATTCGAGATAATCGAGAAATTTATCAACTTAGAAGGGGGAACATTGAGTGTTGACGATACAGTTATAGAAAAACTGTACAGTGAACCCAAACATACGGAATTAATTAGCTATTTTTGGTCAGGTAAATACCATAAACCGATCATTGGATTGAATTTAATCACGCTATATTATAGTGATATTTACGGTAACTCAGTGCCCATTAATTACAGAATATATGATAAAAGAGAGGGTCAAACCAAAAACGATTATTTTAGAGAAATGGTGATAGAAATCAGAGAATGGGGAGTGAAACCAAGAATAGTAACGGGAGATAGTTGGTATTCAGGAGTAGAAAACTTAAAGTTTTTAAGAAACCAGAAGCTGGGTTTTATATTCGGAATTGAAAAAAACAGAATTGTCTCAAATGAGCCGCAAAAGTATTGCCAGGTAAGGACTTTAGAGATTTCTGATGAAGGATTAGTGACTCATTTGAAAGAATTTGGGTTTATAAAGTTGTTTAGGAAAGACTTTAAAAAAGAAGACTCTAGACATTATATTTTATATCTGCCAGATCCCGAAAAGGTCAAAGAGACAACCCGAAGTGAATTTATTACAATTCACGATATTCATTGGGGCATTGAAACCTTTCATAGAGCTATAAAACAAGTCTGTGGAATTTGTCGGTTCATGGTCAGAGACACCTTCGCGATTAAGACTCACATATTTTGCTCACTTCACGCATTTATTAAATTGGAGTTTATGCGCTCTCAAAAAATAATTAGCAATTGGTATGAAGTCCAAAGGAATCTATTCACTTTAGTTGTCCGTGAGCATATTTTGGCGAACCTTAGCAGTGATGGCATGATCGAGAATACATAGATAATGTTTTTTGTCAATGCGTAAGTCCTAGATTCATTGAGTTTTACCCACCGCAGGGCGACTTAGCTTTTAAGACATTATAGAATCGCTAATCCCTAAATCCCCATCTTCTATAGTCGTATTTTTGTCAAGTACAATTTATACCAAATTAGATGAGCTTACCCTGTCAGACTTAGCTCCTTGCTCCTTTTAAAGTTGTCTCAAGGGAGACTGTCCGCTCTTTTCTAATTTTTGATGTTTCAAAGGATTTCACGGATTGTTAGAAGCGATAAAAAAAATTAGTGAAATCAGCGTAATCTCTCTTAATCTGTGTTCAGCAATGGTTCAAGAATGGGGCAAGAGCTGTGGATTCTTGCCTTGACAAACTAGCGGTAAAATTATTAGCCAATTAGCTCAAAACCCTTCGCATGAGAGGAAACACCATTCTTGATCCGCGCCGCCACCACCATCAGTAGCAAGGCCAAACTGTCGTCAGAGAGCTCATCAACCAATATCTGCATATCTAACAAAGACTCTAGTTGCTTTGGCACTGACATCTCGCTGCTGTTGCCACATCCCTCTCCCCCCGTCAGCCGATTACAGAAGTAAACGCGGGCTCCCGGCTTAATCTCGTCCATTGCCTGAATTAATTTCCACAGCACCTCCGTAGAAATGCCAGTCTTGCCCCGCCGAAACTCAGAAATATGATTCTCGCTAACGCCTGAAAACTTGGATAACTGTTTTCCAGATATCCCGTAGCGTTCAATAGTCATCCTAAAAATTTCGGAAATCATTGTAAAGTTTTGTTACAAAAATGTATGATTAGCCTTTAGCGGTGGTATTGTCATTTAGTTATCGGTCAATAGCCCCAGTAACAGCCTACCAGCTTTAATAACTCAATCAATTATAACTCTGCCCGCATAATGTAGTGTCGGCGCAGTTTTATTTTGCCTTGAGCACAATAGACACCAACCGAATTTAAGCTTCCAGCCTTAACGCAATAAGGCTTGCAGGCTCATTATCGGTGATGTCTAGTGGCTGCGGCTTGTTTTACGAAACGAAAGGCAAGATTTGAATACAAATGGCAGAGTATGGTATCCAGTCATATTTCTCTGTCATTGAATTCAAAATAACATCCTGGTTTCGAGTGTGCTGTGACTAGAGTCACATTTGAGTGGCATCTGTTATCTATAAATTTAGGATCTAAGAAGTGTCAAGGAACTTAACAGAGCCGATTGCTCTAAAATTACCCAAATGGCCTGAGCCTAATTTGAGTAACGTAACTGTAGGGAATCGACGGCTGAGTGTAGAAGAAGTTGCCAGGGTTGCCCGCTGTGGAACCAGAGTTCGGTTGAATGATGAAAGGGATGTGGCGGAACGAGTGCAAGCATCCTGCGACTACATTGCGAATGCTGTCGAGTCGGGAAAGCCGATTTACGGAGTTACAACTGGCTTTGGTGGGATGGCCAATACAGCGATCGCGCCTGAAGAAGCCGCAAGCTTACAAAACAATTTAATTTGGTTTCTCAAAGCTGGTGCAGGGCCAAAGCTGCCCACAGCTTGCGTCCGCGCCGCCATGCTTTTGCGAATTAACTCCCACCTCCAGGGCGCTTCAGGAATTCGGCTAGAGTTAATTGAGCGGATGATCACATTTCTAAACGCAGGAGTCACACCTCACGTATGTGAATTGGGTTCGATCGGCGCTTCCGGCGATTTAGTTCCCCTAGCGCACATCACAGGCGCATTAATAGGTCTAGATGACAGTTTCACTGTTGATTTTAAGGGCCGAGAAATGTCAGCAATTCAAGCGCTAGAAATATTAGATTTACCAAGAATTGATCTGCTTCCCAAAGAAGGGCTAGCAATGACCAATGGTACATCTGTAATGACCGGCATTGCTGCCAACTGCGTCCGGGATTCGCAAGTAATACTTGCCTTGGCAATGGGTACTCATGCCTTGACAATCCAAGGATTAGGCGGAACCAATCAATCATTCCACCCCTTCATTCACAAGCTCAAGCCTCATTTTGGTCAAGTGTGGGCCGCTTCCCAAATGGTCGAACTCCTCGCAGGTTCCTGCTTGAATCGAGATGAGTTAGATGGTTCCCACGAGTCTCGCGGCGCTCATCCGATACAAGACCGTTATTCGCTCCGTTGTTTGCCTCAATATATGGGGCCTATTGTAGATGGAATAGCAGAAATTGCCCAGCAGATTGAAGTTGAAATTAACTCTGTTACTGACAACCCCTTAATCGATACTGAGAATCAAGCTAGCTATCACGGCGGCAATTTTCTGGGACAGTATGTTGGTGTGGGAATGGATCGTTTGCGGTACCTTTTAGGGCTGCTGGCTAAGCATTTAGATGTACAAATTGCGTTGTTAGCTGCACCTGAATTTAATAATGGTTTGTCGCCTTCTCTGGTTGGCAACACCAGCCGTAAGGTCAACATGGGATTAAAAGGTCTGCAAATAGCTGGAAATTCCATTATGCCACTATTGACTTTTTACGGAAACTCAATTGCTGACCGCTTTCCCACTCACGCTGAACAATTCAATCAGAATATCAATAGCCAAGGATTTGCTGCAGCTAATTTAGCTCGTCGCTCAATTGAATTGTTCCAGCAATATATGGCAATTTCCCTAATGTTTGCCGTCCAAGCGGTTGATTTGCGAACCCATCAAGTCGCCGGTCATTATGATGCACGGGAATGTTTGTCACCACTTAGCTTACCGCTATATGAGGCTGTGCGCGAAGTTGTGGGACAGCCGCCGAATGTTGAAAAATCTTACATTTGGAATGATAACGAGCAATCTTTAGATGTACACATTGCCATGATTGCTGCTGACATTGCACAGGAAGGACGAATTGTGCAAGCTGTGCATCAGATTTTATCAAGTTTGAAGTAGGAAGCAGAAAGGGAAGGGGAAGAATTTTTGTCAAAGATTTACATTATTTCATTCCCTTTTTCCCCTCTCATTTCCTATGTAATACCAATTTTAAAAAAGAATGCAACAGTATTCTTGTTCCCCCCCTTTGCAAGGGGGGGCTAGGGGGGGTCGAAGAGTGTTGCACGATTTTAGAGAAATGGTATAAAACAGGTCATTTGTAGCTAAGAACAGCCTGCAAAACGGTGGAAAAATGAGTTAAAAAGTTAACTCATTAAGAGCTGCTTGTCCCTTACACAAGCAGTTCCAATTTTGCGGCCGCAAACGATTGTTGAAGATTACTAGAAAGGCACAAAAATGGTTACTCACAATATTTCAGCTAACATCTCTGAAACTGCTTTTCAGCTAGATATTTACCCAAGTAAAAAAGCAGAGAGATTCTCAAATCAGCAACACTTTTTGATGGATACTGTTCGCCAGTGCGTCAAAGTCTATCAACTTGAACCGAAGAATTGGCAACAAATTTGTCAGGCAATTCATCCGGGTTGCGTGAGGGATAGTTCCTCAGAAAAGAAAGAGCGATCGAAAGATTTAGGTCGTGGTTTTCTATTTGTTTTAACGACGGTGCACCAGTGCATCCAAATCTTGAACACGAAACCTATTGTTTGGCAGCAATTTTACCGAGGATAAAATAGAGATGAACATTGCAGAGCATATCGAGAGAGGGTGTAGATTTTTTCCTCAGAAAACTGCGTTAATTTTTGAAGGTAAATCTTTTACTTACAAGCAGCTAAATCAATTAGCAAACTGCGCTGCTAATGGTTTGCAAGGCTTGGGGATTAAACGGGGAGATTGCGTCGCTCTCTTCCTGCCTAATATTCCAGAATTTGTCATCTCTTATCTGGGCATCTTAAAGATCGGAGCTGTAGCAGTTTCTATCAATGCGATGCTTAAAACCGATGAAGTTCGGTTTATTCTCAATGACTGCGCTGCTAAGATAGTAATTGCAACAGAATCATTGCGAGTGCAAGTGCCTGATGATGATTTAGCTTACCTTCAATACATTTTGATTGCTGAAGATGGAGTTATTAAGCCGCCGAGTGTGGTTGTTGACCATTCTTCTCATGTTTCACGAAGCAAGCTGAGTTTAAGCTGTAAAGAAATCAGTTTGTTACAACTGCTAGCAAATGCTTCTGCTGAAGCTAAAGCTATGGAAATGGAACCCACAGAAACCGCTGCAATTATCTATACATCTGGGACGACTGGTTTTCCTAAAGGCGCTGCGCTTTCTCATGGTAATGTGACTTCAAATATGCACTCTGTCAAGCACTGCTGCGGTATGAGGGCTGAAGATAGGTTACTTTTGTATTTACCTTTGTTTCACTGTTTCGGTCAGAATTTTATTCTGAATGCGGGATTAAATGCCTGTGCCACGATTGTGTTACAACGCCGATTTTATCCAGCAGAAGTGTTGGAGGTAACGGCTAGGGAGGGGATTACAATGTTTTTTGGAGTGCCGGCTGCCTTTGCCAAGCTGTTAGAAATGTCGCCGGATGAATGCAACTTTAACTCAGTACGCTATTATTTTAGCGCTGCTGCCAGAATGCCCTTGGAAGTTGTAGAGCAGTGGCAAGAACAGTATGGTCTGGTGATTCATGAAGGGTACGGTTTGACGGAAACTTCGCCTTTTTCTTGTTACAACCATTACTTAAAATATAAGCCTGGTTCGATTGGGATGCCAATTGATAATGTGGAAATGAAGGTAGTGGATAGTGAGGGTTCAGAAGTCGATGTTGGGGATGTTGGTGAGATTATTATTCGCGGGCCTAATGTGATGTCGAGCTATTGGAACCGCCCTGCTGAAACGGCCCAAGTTATGTCAAACGGTTGGTTTCATACTGGAGATTTGGGTCGGATGGATGAAGAGGGCTATTTCTACATTGTTGACCGCTTGAAGGACATGATCAATGTTTCTGGATTTAAGGTTTATCCGAGTGAATTGGAGCGGGTAATCTCTCAACATCCAGCAGTGGCGGAAGTGGCTATATGTGGCGTTTCTGACAGAGTAAAAGGTGAGAGCATTTTGGCGAATATTGTCCTTAATAATGGGCAAGTTGTCGCGCCAGAGGATGTGATTTCTTTCTGCTCAAAGCAGATAGCTGCTTACAAGGTTCCTCACCTTGTTCGCTTTGTTGATGCGCTTCCGAAAAATGCAACGGGCAAGGTTTTGAAAAGGGTCTTGCGCGAGGCGCATAGGTGATTGTAATTTGCTTGATAGAGGTTGACATTTGAATTTTACAATTCAAATGTCAATGGTTTTTTCTGAGTGGTTTTGGAGTGAAAAATGACAAACGTAAAAGGGATTTTAGCCACTGCACCTGTAGTTAGTAGGGATTCTGTAGTTAGCAGTCAGATGGAAACACCAGCGGTTTCTGTTGCTGAAGTGGTGGTTAAGGTCTTGGAGAACTTAGGAGTAGAGTATGCTTTTGGGGTTTCGGGAGGTGCGATCGCGCCTATCTGGGCGGCCTTGGAAAACAGTTCTATCAAGGTGATGCACTTTCGTCACGAAGCAGGTGCGGCTTTTGCGGCGATAGAAGCTTCGTTTGCTAGCGATCGTCCTGTTGCCGTATTTGCCACAACTGGTCCAGGCATCACGAATACTCTAACTGGGCTATTTGCCGCTCGTTGGGAAGGTGCAAAGGTAATATTTCTTTCTGCTTCTACTTCTCACGGGCTGCAAGGACGGTGGGCTTGCCAGGAAACCAGCCCCCACACCATGCCTGAAGGACTTTTGACTGCCGGAACTTTGTTTCATTATGCCGTAACTTTGGAATCTTCCGAACAACTTCCAGGAATGGCGCGTCGGCTCAACCAAGGAATTTCACAGTCTGGAGGTTTTGTCGCTCATATCAATATTACGACGACCATTCAAAAAAGCATGAGCAACGTTGCGCTACCGCTTGACGAAGAGAATTTCTCCCAATCTGTAGTTACTACCAGAAAGAAAGCTGTCAAGAAATGTGCCCAGTTGTTAACCCAAAAACGATTTGCAATTTGGGTAGGATTTGGGGCGCGGGGTGCAGCTAAAAAGATCCGCAAGTTAGCTAAAAAGACTGGAGCAGCGGTGATGTGTTCGCCGCGAGGGAAGGGAATTTTTCCCGAAGATCACCCGCAATTTGTCGGAGTGACGGGTTTAGGCGATCATTCCTCCGTGCTTACTTATATGCACGAATACTTGCCAGAACGGGTGTTGGTACTGGGAACTCGCTTGGGTGAGTTTACTTCATTCTGGAATCCGGCAATGGTTCCCCCTGAAGGATTTATTCACGTGGATCTCGATCCGCAAGTGCCGGGTACTGCCTATCCGCACGCCAAGACCATTTCTATTCAATCCGATGCAAAAATATTTCTCAAGAAACTGCTCAAACAGATCAAGAAACTGAGCAAGCAAAACGAGGAGCAAATGCTCAATTGTGCCAATAAATTGACATTAGAGGAATTCCCTCGCCCTCAACTCAAACCAATTGACCCTAGTACAAATGACTTAGTGCGGCCTGAAGTGCTGATGCAAGCACTTCAGCAGGAAATCGTTGAAGGTAGCGACGGTTTGGTGATGGCGGAACCGGGTAATTCCTTTGCTTGGGCAAGCAATATGCTGCGATTTAAGGTTCCTGGTCGTTACCGCACTACGACTGGATTTGCATCTATGGGTCACAACGTTACTGGAGTGATTGGAGCAACTGTGGCACTGCCAAAAAGAAAGGTTGAGAGTACCCAAAATCTAAGTCACAACGTTGCTGAAGTAATTGCAGCGACTGTGACTAATGGACCCAGGAAAGCAGTTGCCATTGTTGGTGATGGGGCGATGTTGATGAATAACGAGATCAGTACCGCTGTTCGATATCAAGTTCCTGCGGTTTGGATCGTTCTTAATGATGGTTGCTACAACATGGTTAACCAAGTTTTGCCACATCTAAGTTGTAAGGATTTAGTGCAGATTCCCCAAGCTGATTTCGTTCAATTTGCCCGATCGATGGGAGCAGATGGCATTCGGGTGGAAAGGGAGTCAGAGCTAGAGGCAGCGTTAAAAAAAGCTATGGAAGCGACTGCACCATTTGTGGTTGATGTGTGCATCGATCCGAGTCGAAAAGCCCCAACTGAAACTCGGATGAATAGTTTGAAAAATCAATCCCTGAAAGAAAAGGAGGAAAGTTATCTATAGCGTTTGTGGTTGATGTGTGTATCGCTCCGAGTCGGAAGGCACTAACTGAAGCTCGGAGCAAAAGTTGGAAAAATTAATGATTGAATTAAAAGGAGGAATCTGATGACAAATATACCTGTTGGAATTAAAGCTATTGCTGTTAGCTTTCCGAGCGGAGTACGCACCAACGATTATTGGAAAGAAAATTACCCCCAAATGGTGCAAGAAGCAGAGGAAAAAAATTTAGCAAAGCTATTTTCGGCTAGTGGTTCTACCCCTAGCAACGAATTTAGCAAAGCTATGATACCATATCTTAAAGATCCTTTTCGTGGCAGCATTGAGCGCAGGGTATTAGGCTCTGGTGAATCCTCGCTTACATTAGAATATCGTGCAGCAAAAGAAGCCCTTGAAGCTGCCAATCTTTCTCCAAACCAGCTAGATTTGATGTTAGTTGCCTCAATTTTTCCAGAAGAAATTGCACCTGGTAATGCGGCTTTTCTTGCCCATAAACTGGGATTTTTGGGCGCTGCCTGGAACATCGAATCAACTTGTTCAAGTGCTTTAGTCGCGCTTCAAAGTGCCTATGCAATGGTACAAGCAGGGCTGTACTGTAACGTACTCGTTGTTGTCTCGAATACTTATACTCGCTTTGCTGACGAGAAAGATACTTTTTCCTGGTTTCTCGGTGACGGTGCTGGTGCTGTAGTAGTTAGTCAACTTAAAGCTAATCAAGGTATCCTCGGCACTAAAATTTTGAATACTGGCAATACCTGCGGTGCTTTCTTTAACGAATTCACTGTGGATGAACAAAGCAATGTAAGGATGTGGATACGAGCTGGTAAGGATGCAGGTCAGGCATTAAGTAATAGTTCGGAGTTTATTCGTACTTGCTGTCAAGGTGCGGTTTCTGCTGCTGGATTGACGCTCGATCAAATCAAATTCTTTGCCTTCAATACCCCTACTGCTTGGTATGCAGATGTCTGCGCGAACGTGCTAAATATCGATCCACAGCGCATCATCAATCTTAATCCTAAGTACGCAAATATTGGAGCAGCCTTTCCCTTTGTTAATCTCTACCACGCTGCCGAATCGGGTAGGATTCGCGAAAACGATTTAGTTGTCGTTTATACCTTGGGAACTTCATCGAGTGCTGGTGCAATGGTAATGCGTTGGGGAGAGGTTGCACTTGGCCCAGTGCCTGCTTCGTCACAAAGCCAAATAAAAGTTGCTCTAACGACAGGTATTTGATGAAGTTTTAAAGTGAAGTATTTGCCAGCAAAATAATTTGTAATTTTGTGTAAATGCTTCACTCTCTCCCGGAGGCTTGAAAAAAGTCTCACAGTCTAGTTTCTACTACATTTCCAAATTTTTATTCATCAATAACAAGGAGTTCAATAAATGTTCTACTCAAGAGAGTTTGAAGGCAAAGTCGCGTTGGTTACTGGAGGATCTTCTGGTATAGGTAAGGCAACAGCATTCGCATTTGCTTGGGCTGGAGCAAACGTGGTAGTTGCTAGTCGCCGAGTGGCTGAAGGACAGCAAACAGTACATGAAATTTGTGAGCGAGGTGGCGATGCCATTTTTGTAAAAACTGATGTATCTAAGGCTACTGAAGTCGAAGCATTAGTTAATAAAACTATGGATGTTTATGGGCGCTTAGACTGCGCTTTCAACAACGCAGGTGTTACGATGATAGCTTCGCTTACCGACTCCTCAGAAACAGAGTGGGATGACATCGTTAACGTGAACCTCAAAGGGACGTGGCTTTGTCTCAAGTATGAAATCCCAGTGATGCTAAAACAGAGTGGAGGTGCTATTGTCAATATGGCTTCCATTGCTGGTATGGTTGGCACAGCAGGCATTTCTATCTACTCAGCCAGCAAAGGCGGAGTTACTGCTTTATCTAAAGCGGCTGCGATTGAGTATGCTAACAGTGGAATTCGCATCAATACCGTCAGCCCTGCTATCATCAAAACTGGTATCTTAGATAACCTCCCTATCGATCGACTTGCTCCTCTTGAAGCAGGACATCCAATAGGCCGTATCGGTCAGCCAGAGGAGGTTGCCAATGCTGTTACGTGGCTATGTTCTGATAAAGCTTCGTTCGTTACGGGACATAACATGGTGATTGACGGCGGATACACCGCTCAGTAGGGTAAATGCCCCAAAAGACGAGAGCGATGGTTAAAAGTCCCTCTCGCTTTTGTATACATTCTTCTTAACAAATCTATGCTATCTAGCACTATACTTTCATACCCCTACCTCACTTATCTGAAAATGCTGTATTCTATGTCACATAACTTTTGTAGAAGTTTGTGCTACGTTTATTGGTTGTATGGGTGCTGTTTTTACTCGACAGTCTGATTATCAAAAAATTGCACAGCTAAAATTATGCTAAAACTCAACGGCTACCAACTTTTTAAACCCATTTACGAAGGCTTCAAAACCGTTATTTATCAAGCCGAACGATCCTCAGATAATACTCCAGTAATTATCAAAACTCTCAGAGCCGAATATCCCACCCTAGAAGAAATTGCCCGCCTCCGACATGAATACAATATCCTTCAAAGTTTAAAAATAGAAAAAATTATTAAACCGATTGAAATAACGAACTACCAACATAGTTTAGTTTTGGTTTTAGAATACTTTGAGTCTCAGTCATTAAAAAATTTTTTTAATGAAGAAAAACTTGAATTAAAACAATTCCTAAATATTTCTATTCAGATAGCAGAAATTTTAGCCCAACTGCACCATAATCACGTAATTCATAAAGATATTAAGCCGCAAAATATTATTATAAATCCTCAAAGCAAGCAAATAAAAATTATCGACTTCAGCATTGCTAGCAGTTTGGAAAGAGAAACCCAAAGCCCAATGAATCCCAACTGCATTGAAGGCACTCTTGCTTATATGTCCCCAGAACAAACTGGGAGAATGAACCGCACCCTTGACTATCGCACTGACTTTTATTCCTTGGGTGTCACATTCTACGAGATGTTGACGGGTCAATTGCCTTTCAATTCACTAGATCCAATGGAATTGATACATTGCCACATCGCAAAAAACCCCATTCCACTCCACCAACGCAATCCAGAATTACCAATAACCATAGCGAATATTGTCACAAAATTGCTGGCTAAAAATGCTGAAGATAGATATCAAAGTGCCTTGGGATTAAAAGCTGATTTAGAAGAATGCTTGACGCAACTGCAAACGACAGGAAAAATTGAAGACTTTATTCCGGGTAAAGTGGATAAAACTGGACAATTCCTGATTCCGCAAAAACTATACGGACGGGAAGCGGAAGTGGAAACTCTCTTACAAGCCTTTGAGCGGGTCAGCTTAGGGCAAAGCGAAATGATGTTAGTTTCTGGTTATTCTGGCATTGGCAAAACTTGCGTAATTCAGGAAATTCACAAACCAATTGTTCGGCAAAGGGGATATTTTATTAGCGGTAAGTTCGATCAATTTAAGCGAGATATTCCTTATGCCGCTATTACTCAGGCTTTGCAAGAACTGATTCGGCAGATATTGACACAAAATTATGACGAAATTGCTGTTTGGAAAGAGAAACTGCTTGTAGCTTTAGGCGAAAATGGGCAAATTATTATTGACGTTATTCCAGAAGTGGAACTGATTCTCGGCAAACAGCCTGAAGTTTCTCAATTAGGGCCGACAGAAACCCAAAACCGTTTCAATCGTATATTTCAGCAATTCATTTACGTTTTTGCTCAACCCTCACATCCCCTAGTCTTGTTTCTTGATGACTTACAATGGGCAGATTTAGCTTCTCTAAATGTAATCGAACAGTTAATGACGGACTCGGATAGTCATTACCTGTTAATGATTGGTGCCTATCGAGATAATGAAGTGAGTCCAGTTCACCCGACTATTCAAACTTTAGAAAAAATTGAGAAAGCTGGTTCTCCTGTGAATAATGTTGTTTTGCAACCCTTAGATATTATTCATGTCAGTCACTTAGTAGGCGATACCTTGAGCGAGGTTGCTATAAACGGCAACCGCATTTTCGAGCTATCTGAATTATTATATAATAAAACTCAAGGAAATCCATTTTTTTTAACGCAGCTATTTAAAACTTTAGCCTCAGAAAAATTATTAAGTTTTAATTTTGAATTAAATCAGTGGCAATGGAGCATTGAGAAGATTCAAAGCTTAGGAATTACCGACTTCAATGTAGTCGAACTGGTAGCTAGGAATATTCGTAAATTGCCAGATAATACCCAGCAAATTCTGAGATTAGCAGCTTGTATTGGCAGCCGATTTAATTTGGACATTTTGGCGATTGTCAATGAGAAATCTTCTCGCGATACTACCGAAGACTTGTGGTCAGCTTTGCAAGCAGGTTTAATTTTGCCTATGAGTAATGATTATAAACTACCACTATTAGTTCGAGAAATAAATAAGAGTATGCTGCTGTTTAATGAAACGAGAATTGCTTACAAATTTTTACACGATAGGGTGCAGCAAGCTGCTTATTCTTTGATTCCTGATGCCCAGAAAAAAGCAACTCATTTGAAAATCGGTAATCTCTTGTTTAATAAAACAGATAAATCAGTCTTAGAAAACAATATTTTTGATATTGTTAATCAATTGAATATGGGGGTGGAACTGATTACCGAAGAATTAAAAAGAAATGAATTAGTTCATCTGAATTTAATAGCTGGACGCAAAGCTAAGGCAGCAAATGCTTATGAAGCATCTAATAGGTATTTGAAGATAGCGTTAGAGCTTTTGCCAGAAAATAGTTGGCAGAGCTATTATAAGTTGGCGCTAGAAACTTATATGGAAGCAACGGAAGTAGAATATCTCAATACTAATTTTGAAGAAGCCCAAAAACTATCAGAAATTTTACTAAAAGAAGCAAATGAAACTTTAATAAAAGTTAAAGTTTATGAACTAAAAATCCCATTTTATTTGTCTCAAAAACAGCCGCAAGCATCCATAGATATTGCTTTGCAAACTCTGAAATTTTTAGGAGTTCACCTCCCTTCCCAACCAACTAAAGTAAATGTTTTAATAGAGCTAATCAGCACTAAACTAGCCCTAAATAGCAAAGTAATTGCTGATTTAGCCAACTTGACCACAATGAATGACCCCTATAAGATAGCAACCATGCGGATATTAATGGCTGTCATTCCAGCAGCTTTTAATGCAAATCCGGTTCTCTTTCCATTAGCTGTATTTAAAATGGTTACTCTGTCTCTAAAATATGGGAGATCGCCTCTATCTGCTTTTGGATATGTAAGCTATGGCTTAATCTTATGTGGCGTATTAGGAGATATTAATGAGGGTTATAAATTCGGAAAATTAGCCCTGGAATTGTCAGACCAAATTGATAGCAGAGAAATAAAAGCTAAAGTATATTTTGCATTCAACAATTTTATTAGACATTGGAAAGAACACATTAGAGAGACAATTAACTCGTTCCTTGAAGGATTTCAAAGTGGACTTTCAATTGGGGATATAGAATATGCCTGTTATTCTCTCGCTTTTTATACTAATAACAGATTTTGGATTGGGGAACATCTAGAGAATGTTTTAAAAATTCAAAAACAATCTATTAATGTTATCGAAAAATATCAACAAAAAATTCTTAAAGGCCACCTAGAAATATGGAATAAGCTAGTTTTAAATTTTATTGAGATATCTGAAGATGTTTTAGATCGAGAGGAAGTTAATGAATTAGAAAAATTAAGTTGTTTCATAAAAGAAAACGATACTAGAGGAATCACAAACTGTTATTTGTCAAAACTTATTTATTTATATTTTTTTTCAAATCCTGTTCGAGCAATCGAAAATGCTAAGTCATTAGAAAGATATGTCGAAGGAATGAGTGGGTCGATAGAAATTGCCCAGCACAACTTCTACTACTCTCTAGCCCTCCTTGCTCACTATCCAGCCACCACCAAAACCGAACAAAAACAATACCTGAAAAAAGTAGCTACCCATCAAAAACAAATGAAAACATGGGCGCACCACGCCCCCATGAACTTCCAGCACAAATACGAACTCGTAGAAGCCGAAAAAGCGCGAGTATTAGGACAAAACGAGACAGCAATAACCTACTACGAACGAGCCATTTCAGGAGCCAAAGAACAAGGTTTTATCCAAGAAGAAGCCCTCGCCAACGAACGCGCTGCCGAATTTTACCTCGCTCTCGGTAGAGAAAAAGTCGCCAAAACCTACATGACCGAAGCCTATTACTGCTACATTCGCTGGGGAGCGATCGCTAAAGTCAGACACCTAGAAGAAACATATCCCCATCTCATCTCCCGCACGCAACAGCCTGAGACTATCAGCCTCGACCCCATTAGCACAACCACCTCAAACTGGACGACAACCTCTACTTCCAGCAATTCAACAGCACTTGACCTCGATACAATTATGAAAGCAGCGCAGGCGTTATCTGGGGAAATTGTTCTCAGCGAACTGCTAAATAAATTAATGACTATTGTCATAGAAAATGCCGGAGCTACTGGCGGCTCATTGCTCACCAAACCAACTTTTTCATCTAACCAAAGTGAGAATCAGTGGGTGATTTCAGCCACCGGCATAGTGGAAGGTAACGACCTCACCGTATTGACCAATCCTCAACAACCAGAAGAGGAAACTATTTCCGTTCTTCTCCTAGAAAATGCAGTTCCAACCGCGATTATCAACTACGTTGCTCGCACTAAAGAAACAGTCGTTTTAAACGATGCCAGCCACGAAGGAATCTTTAAAAAAGACCCCTATATCCAACAAAATCAGCCCAAATCAATCTTGTGTACACCCCTGCTCAATCAAGGTCAACTTACAGGGATTATCTATCTCGAAAATAACTTAACCACCGTTGCATTTACCGCTGACAGACTCACAGTCTTACAAATGCTATCGGGACAAGCTGCGATCGCTATTACCAATGCCCAACTCTACGCAGAAGTCAATCAACTCAACCAAAACTTAGAACAAGCCAACCAACAACTTGCAGCATATTCGGAAACCCTAGAACAAAAAGTTGAAGAACGAACTGCCGAATTAAAAATAGCTCAAAAACAAATAGTAGCCTCAGAAAAACTCGCCTCCCTCGGAGCCCTCACCGCAGGTGTTGCCCACGAAATCCGCAACCCCCTCAACTTCGTCACTTCTCTTGCTACACTCTCAGAAGACTTAACATCTGAAATCGCAGAAGCAATAGACCGCCAATCCCAAAACTTAGAGTCAGAAGCCCTAGAATTAATTAACGAAAACCTCACTTATCTTAAGCGCAACGTATCAGAAATTAACGAACAAGGACAACGGGCAAATAGCATTATTCAAAGTATGCTAATGCACGCTCGCAGCGAGGGCAGTAGCCGCCAAAAAACCGACATCAACGCCCTCGTCGCTCAATCCCTACAATTAGCTTACCACAGTATCCGTGCCAAAGATAAAACCTTCAACCTTACCATTGAAACCGACTATGACACATCAATTGAAGAACTAGATGTCGCCTTTTCTGACCTCAGCCGCGCTTTAATTAACATCATTGATAATGCTTGCTATGCCTCTTATATTAAACAATCTAAAATGACCGCAGATTTCCATCCCACAGTTTCTGTTACCACTAAAAATATAGGCACTGCAATAGAAATCCGCATTCGTGACAATGGCATCGGCATTCCCAAAGAAAATCAACAAAAAATATTCCTCCCTTTCTTCACTACTAAGCCTCCCGGACAGGGAACCGGTTTAGGTTTATCCATCACTCATGATATCATTGTTGGACAACACCGAGGCAATTTGGAAGTGCAAACAGAACCCGAAAATTACACCGAATTTATCATTACTTTGCCCAAAAGTTAAATATATTTGGCGCACGATAGAGGCGTTCAAACATTACATTAGTAACTTTACTCGAAGGTTGAAACCACTTCTACACAAACCAAGCCCACCTTTACGGGTTAAAATTATACAGTAAATTTTAAGTATATCCACTTAATTAAACGTAAAATACGGATGAATAAAAAGCTGATTACATAAGTATTCTTCCTTTTTCCTGACTACATCCTCATTAATAAATTTAATCCTTTACAAATTTTAAACAACGCGCTATATTAACCTAATGACCCTAGTTATTTCTACCATAGGATACAGGATAACTCCCCATGACAGCCAAAATCCTAGTCGTCGATGATGAACAACTTTTAGAATACGTCATTCAACAAAGATTCCGGCAAAAAATTCGGGTCAAAGAATTTGAATTTGTATTTGCTCATAATGGCAGGGAAGCATTAGAAAAAATAGCAGAACATCCACCCTTCGATTTAGTGCTAACAGATATTAATATGCCCGAAATGGACGGGCTAACTTTACTAGAAAAGCTCTCAGAAATAGACAAGACATTAAAAGCAGTCGTCATCTCCGCCTATGGAGATATGCAAAACATTAGAACTGCCATGAACCGGGGAGCTTTTGACTTTTTAACCAAACCCATTGATTTTCAGGACATGGAAATCACCATCCAAAGAGCCTTAGAAACTGTTAAACAAGTCAGACAGAACTTAACAGAACTTCAAGATGTGCAAACCCAACTCATTCAAAACGAAAAAATGGCTTCCGTCGGTCAGTTGGTAGCCGGAGTTGCCCATGAAATTAACAATCCAATTAGCTTCATTTTAGGAAACGTTGAACACGCCGAAAACTACTTTCAAGAATTGATAACTGCCCTCAACATTTATCAAAAACACTGCTCTCTAAATAATCCAGAAGTACAAACCCAAATTGAGGCTCTTGACCTCCCTTTTATCTTAGAAGACTTGCCGCAATTGCTCAATTCTATGAAAGAAGGAACAGAGCGCATTCGGGGAATCAGTATTTCTCTGAGAACTTTTTCGCGGGCAGATAGTACATCTAAAGTTCGTTTTAATATCCATGAAGGAATTGATAGTAGCTTATTAATTTTGAGACATCGGCTCAAAGCAAATGAGGGTAAACCCGAAATTCAAGTGATAAAAGACTACGGCAAATTCCCCCCATTAGAGTGTTACCCCGGACAGTTAAATCAGGTGTTTTTAAATATCATTGCTAATGCCATTGACGCCTTGGAAGAGTGGAATGTAGGGCGGAGTCGCGATGAAATTAAGGCTAATCCTAATAAAATTACGATTCGCACTTTCCTTACCGATGAGAGCGAAAAGATTATCAACGATCATTTAACTTCTCATGTTATAATTTCTATTGCTGATAATGGGATAGGAATGACAGAAGAAGTGAAACAGCGGGTATTTAGCCACTTATTTACTACAAAATCTGTGGGTAAAGGGACGGGATTGGGTTTATCAATTTCACGGTCTATTGTTGAAGAAAAACACGGGGGATGGCTCAGTTGTAACTCTGCACCTGGAGAGGGAACTGAATTTATTATTGAAATTCCCACTTAAGGGCTGGGAACTAATAAAATCAAGACTTACCCACGTCTAGGCTAGAAACCAGGTTTCTTCGTAGGTATTTAGTGAAAATTTTCAATTTACCAGAGAAACCCGATCGAGAAGCGTAAGTCATAAAATGATAAATTTGCTGTAGTAACAGTGCTTCCATGCCTGCCCTAAACTTACTTACGGTGCAACCAAAGGCGAATCACTTCTCCAAGCAAATTAAATTTCTGGATAATTGTTAAGCAGGAGCAATTACATGACAGCTAAAATCTTAGTAATTGATGACGAACCACTTTTAGAATATGTAATCCTTCAGCTATTTCGGCATCAAATCAGCAGTCAAGAATTTGAGTTTGATTTTGCAATTAATGGAATCCAAGCTTTAGATAAACTGCAAGCTAATGGCGACTTTGACTTGATACTAACTGATATTAGTATGCCCGAAATGGACGGTTTAACTTTGCTAGAGAACCTGCCAGCTATTGACCCGACGCTCAAAGCTGTAGTGGTTTCAGCTTACGGGGATATGCCAAATATTAGAACAGCGATGAATCGGGGTGCTTTTGATTTTTTAACGAAGCCGATTGATTTTGATGACTTAAAAATTACAATTAATAAAACTTTAGATTTTGTGCGACTTGCTAGGGAAAAAGAGCAGCAACTTGCTACAGCAAATGAACAAATCCACTACCAAGCATTTTACGACGAGCTGACGGGTTTGCCTAACCGTAATTTGCTTTTAAAGGAGATGCGTAGCGGCATAAATACTATCATAGAACCCGGTCATCTAGAAGCTATTTTATTTCTAGCTCTTAACCGCTATCAAATTGTTAAATATGGCTTGGGCCATTCTAGAGGAGAACAGTTGCTAGTAGAAGTAGCGCGACGTTTAGAGGCTTGCGCTCTGAATGCAAATCTTATAGCAAGAGTAGGAGAAGATGAGTTTGCGATTTGGCTGGCAGATATTACTAATTCTCAGTTAGCTTTAGATGCAGCACAACGCATCCGCCAAGCATTAGAAATGCCGTCTAATTTGAATGGAACTGCGGTTTTTTCTAGCGTTAGTATTGGCATTGCTTTAGGTGCAATTGGCACAGAAGAACCCGAAGATTTGTTGCGGGCGGCTGACGCGGCTAGACATGAGGCTTTTGTTAGGGGTGCTGGTAATGCTGTTGTATTTAATGTTGATATGCAGTCGCGAGCTTTAGAGCAACTCCAGTTAGAAACTGACTTGCAAAATGCAATTAATTTGCAACAGTTTTACCTTAATTATCAACCGATTGTATCTTTTACAACTGGTCAAATAGTGGGATTTGAAGCTTTGGTAAGATGGCGGCATCCTTCACGGGGGTTGGTTTCTCCGAGCGAGTTTATTCCTGTAGCGGAAAGAACGGGTTTGATAGTGGCGTTAGGGGAGTGGGTACTGTCGGAAGCTGTGGCTTGTTTAAGTCAATGGAAGTTGCAATTCCCTGACTACTTGCCTTTAAATATGAGTGTAAATTTATCGGGAATTCAGCTATTTGCTCCTAATTTGTTACCGCTGTTAGACTCACTACTGCGAGTGCATAATTTAAAGGGCGAATTTTTGAAGTTAGAGATTACTGAGAGTGTTTTAATGGAAAATGCTTCGGCGGCGGCTGGAGTGCTAGAACTATTAAAAGCTCGGAAGATTAAGGTTTGTTTGGATGATTTCGGCACGGGGTATTCAAATTTATCTTACTTACAATTGCTGCCAATTGATACTCTCAAAATTGACCGCTCTTTTGTTTGCTGCATGGAGGAAGGCGGAAAAAATTTGGCTTTGGTAGGGGCGATTTTAAATCTGGCGAGTTCTTTGGAATTAGAGGTAATTGCGGAAGGGGTGGAGACGGAAGAGCAACTAATTATGCTCCGTTCTTTGGGATGTAATTCCTATCAAGGCTACTTTTTTTCGCGGCCTTTGGAGGAGGAAGGGGCTGTTGCTATGTTGCGTGCTGCAACGCTCTTCAACGATTCTTAAACTGCCGATATTTCAAGACCGACTAATACACCCTATGTCTGGTTTATTAAGTACAGTATCAGCACAGGGCAAACGCATCTAAATTGCCGGGAGAATAGTAGTAGTGTTTTGAGGAATAGCCACCGCTATCGGCAGTCAAATCTCTTTTCAATAAACTACAGCTATCGATAATAGTCGCAACAAGCACGGTAAAATTCCCGCTTGTTGACATGATGCGTTTGCCCTGCACCCAAGAAGCCGCTTGTTTGTGCCATAGTTAAGACAGTTGCTTGAATTGAATATCAGTTAGCTATTTGATTAGAGGAGACGGCATTGCCGTTTCCCTACCGCAAAATAATCATGAACTCGCGAGGAGGATACGGCAATGCCGTTTCCCTACCCCGGTTAATTGTAGGGAAACGGCATTGCCGTAAGCTGTTGCGGCATTTAAATTGTATGTCAAAAAAAATTAAAGTCTTGTGGGGTGTCCCGCCCGCCCTGAATATACAATTTAAATGCGCGACAGCTTATCCTGATTTCTGAAGTCCTTACTACAAACTTAATATCACTTAATGGCAAGTTGCAGAAACTGGCTCTTTTGCTGACACCGACTCGCCAGGATTTACCCATACATAAATCTCCGTTGTATCGTCGGCGCAACTGCCACACCCGCCGCACTTTTTGGCTTCTGCCATTTTGCTAATTCTGCCTTTGCGAATTAGGCGATTTAACATTCCGCGCAAAGCATCAGCATCCATGCGAAAGTGGATTTTTAGATCCGCGATGGAGACTCTATTGTTGTCAGCAATAAATTTTTGGATGTCGCTTAAAATCATGGCTTTTCTCCTTTGTTTGATTCTTAAACGAAGTTAACAGTCAACAGTTAACAGTCAACTAACTACTGATTGCTTGCCGTCGTTTTGATCGTTTTCTACCAGCTAGTTTGAATGCCACAAGAGTCAAGCCCATAGCTATGATTAGTATGACAATGCAAATCAGAGATGAGTCTGGATGCTCTGAAAATGTGGCTATTTGATAGTATCCAACTGCTGTGAAATAGGCGACACCAGTAGTCCATAGACCCGCGAATACAGTCCATCCTAAGTTAGTTTCACGGTAAAGTGCGGCCGTTGCGGAGACGCAGGGAAAGTACAGCAATACAAACAGCAAATAAGCAAAAGCTGCTTGATTGGAACGGAACCGCTGGGACATTTGTCCGTAGGTGCTACCAGAGATACCTTGATCTTCTTCTGCTTGTTTTTGATCTGTAATATTGGCTGAACTTAAGCCGAGGGGATCGAAAAGTTGACCGGGAAGTTTTGTTAGATTCTCTGGTATGCTGAAAAATGCTTTGCCGATATTTCCCCAGAAGCTAAATTCTTCTTCTTCTTTCTCCGGTTCTCCACTTGCTGCTTTTTGTTCGTCTTCTAGTTGGGTGTACAAGGAATCTAAGGTTCCAACCATTACTTCTTTGGCAAATACTCCTGTTAGCAAACCGACGGTGGCGGGCCAGTTTTCTTGGGTGATTCCCATTGGTGTAAATACAGGTGTTGCCGCGCGGCCGACTGCACTAAGAATTGAGTCTTTGCTGTTGTCTTTGCCGAAGGAACCGTCGGTGCCCACTGAGCTCATGAATCCTAGTATAACCACCATGATCACGATCGCAATTCCGGCCTTTGTGATAAAAGCTTTCAGCCTGTCCCAAGTACGCAGCAGCACTCCTTTGAGCTTGGGAATGTGGTAGGGTGGCAATTCCATCACAAAAGGCGCAGCTTCTCCTTGGAGGATGGTATTCTTGAGGATTAGTCCGGTGAGAACAGCGGCTAGAATTCCGATTAGGTAAAGTCCTAATACCATGTTTTGACCGCCGACTTGGAAGAATGCGCCGCAAAATAGGGCGTAAACTGCTAATCTGGCGCTGCAAGACATGAATGGATTCATCATAATCGTCATTGTACGATCGCGCTTATTTTCCAATGTCCGCGTCGCCATAATTCCGGGGATGTTGCAGCCGAAACCGACCATCATCGGCACAAAAGATTTACCAGGAAGTCCGACAAATCGCATTAATCTGTCCATAACAAAGGCAGCCCGTGCCATGTAGCCGGAGTCTTCTAAAACTGACAAACACAAAAACATCATCCCAATTTGGGGGATAAATGTAGATGTGGTTTGAATGCCACCACCAGCACCTTTTGCGAGAATTCCAATCAACCATCCTGGTGCGCTGATACTTTCTAAAATTTTAGCGAAACCATCTACAAAAATTGTCCCCAAGGCGATGTCAAAAAAGTCGATAAACACTGCACCAACGTTAATCGAAATGGTGAACATTAGGTACATTACCGCTAAGAATACGGGAATGCCTAAGAAACGGTTGAGAACAATTTGGTCAATTTTGTCGGAAACGTTGGTTTTGACTTCCCTAGAACATTCGGCGACGCCTTGGGTTAGGTTGCGGATGAAGGTGTAACGGCTGTCGGCGATGATAATATCGAGGTCGTCATCGAGGGTTTCATGGACTCGGCGGCGGTGCGGAACGACGATTTTTTCGAGTTCTGTACTGGCGAGTTCGGGGGCGACTTCATCCTGATATTCTAACAGCTTCAGGGCTGTCCAGCGGGCATCGACGTTGCGATTTGGGCTGTGTTTTTCGATGTGCGGGATGAGTTGGCCGATCGCATCTTCGATCGCAGCCGGATAAGCGACATAGGCAGATGGTACGATCGGCTGAGACAGCGCCCGATTAATCGCATCACGCAACAGAGGCACTCCGTCATTTGAGGAAGCACTCATCGGCACTACCTTACAGCCGAGGCGTTCTGCAAGTTTATTGACATTGATTTTGAAATCCCGTTCTTTGGCAACATCCATCATATTCAGCGCCAAAATTGTCGGTACGCGCATCTCCAAAATTTGGGTAGTGAGATACAAATTGCGCTCTAAATTAGAAGCATCAACAATATTAATAATTACGTCAGCTTCCCCAGATAGCAAATAATCTCGCGCTACCAATTCATCGAGTCCAGTATCTCCATCTTCCGCATCAAGAGAATAAACTCCCGGTAAGTCAACAATCGTAATTGCTAAACCATCGTGAGTGTATTTTCCCTCTTTGCGTTCGACAGTTACTCCAGGCCAATTACCTACTCGCTGGTTAGCACCAGTCAGGGCATTAAATAAGGTAGTTTTGCCACAGTTAGGATTGCCTACCAATCCAATAATTTGCTTAGCCATTATTTAACCTCTTCTACAAATAGAGTTTTAGCTTCATCTTTGCGTAAACTGAGTTTGAAACCCCGCACGAGGATTTCGATGGGATCTCCCAAAGGTGCGTAGCGGGTGATCGTAAATTCAGTTCCCGGTGTCAGCCCCATTGCCAACAATTTGCCTTTGTAACCTCTGGCTGTTTTCTCGTAGCCAATGACGCGGCCGATTGCGCCGACAGCCAAATCCCCTAGTTGTTTTTTCTCGTTCATCTGTTGTTTGAATGCAGTCTAAATTGGTAAAAATTCCATGAAATTTCAGAATCTGTGAACATCTCTCTTTTCTCGGACTCTGCGCCCTCGGCGCCCTCTGCGGTTAATAAAAAAAATCTTTTTACCAATGAAATAGGATTGCTGTAGATGCAATTTTTTTATGGCAATTTTGAATTCCTACACATAATTTTCTGTGCCATCCCTGCCCCCAAACCGATGCGGTTGTCCCCAATTGCCACGATGACGGAACCGCCAGAGGTGCTAACGATTTGAACTTCAATAGTGGGGACTAATCCCATACCAATCAGACGGCGTACCGTGCCTTCTGAACCTTTGAGTTTGACAATCTGCAGTGTCTCGCCGATGCTTGCCATTGCTAGGGGAAATGATTTACCTTCACCCAAAGCAGGCTGAGTTTCTGTGCTGCTGTCTTCGCTTTGAGAGACTTCTGGTGTCTCGCCGTAAAAGGTGAAGCCCCCGAAAGACTTGGGGTTTAACTCTTGCTTCTGTTGGCTGTATGCTTGGTTTTGTTTCATGGCTCTTCTCACAGTCGATCAGTTTTAGCAACAAGTTTTTTGACGTTACTCGCACGATCTATTTGAGATATATTCTCAATACGATCGGCGCGGAATCACAGGTATTGCTAAAGTCGGAGCTTCAGCTTACTTGTTTCCTTGGGATATTTCGGATACGGCTGTTCCCCGCAGTCAGAAATTTGACGGTTTTTTGCGCTCAAGAGTTGAAATATATCTTGGGTTAGATGCCAATTCCCGGTGGAACTGATTCCTCGTCAGACTTACTGCTCTTCAGCATCTTATCTGAAAAACTGTTTATTAGCAACTATTCTCAAATAACTTAACAGGAAGTGAACAAACTCAGCCTTTGCGGGTACGGATCGATACTAAATTGCCATCGCATTTTAATGCTGGGATCGCCCGAAGCCCTAAAATAGCGATCGAGCATATATACTTAACCCGCTCCCGCCCCTACCGATTCACAATTTATCAAGAATTATGCCAGCAAGTTTTCTGCCAAAATCGATCGCACAATTAACCGAATCTACCTCAATTGCCTTAGCCCACAGCATTCAACGAGAGGCAATTACAACGAGTCTCAGCCAGCAGCCAATTGCCACCACCTACGTGCGCCAAGGCAGTGGCAACACCCCTATTTTGCTAATTCACGGCTTCGACAGTTCCCTGTTTGAATTCCGCCGCCTGTTGCCGCTGCTGGCTGCCGAAAATGAAACTTGGGCGGTTGATTTGTTGGGCTTTGGCTTTACAGAAAGAGCGGCAGGTTTGGCATTCAGCGCGAGGGCAATTGAAAGTCACCTTTACTATTTTTGGAAAACGCTAATTTCGCAGCCTGTAATCTTAGTCGGTGCTTCAATGGGAGGTGCAGCAGCAATTGATTTCACTCTCAATTATCCCGAAGCTGTCAAACAATTAGTGTTAATAGATAGCGCAGGTTTTGCCATCAGTTCTAATAAGGGAAAGTTTTTAATTCCTCCTTTAGGATATTTGGCAACTTCATTTTTGCGAAATCCCAAAATCCGCCAGCGAATTAGCGTCAATGCTTATTTCGATAAAAATTTGGCTTCTGTTGACGCTCAAACTTGTGCTGCTTTACACTTGGAAATGCCCAACTGGAATCAAGCTTTAATTGCGTTTACCAAAAGTGGCGGTTATGGTGGTTTTGGGGGAAAATTATCGCAAATTCAGCAGCAGACGCTGATTTTGTGGGGAAAACAAGACCGGATTTTGGGGACGGCGGATGCAGAAAAGTTTGCAAGGGCGATCGCAAATTCTCAACTAATTTGGATACCCGACTGCGGGCACGTTCCCCACTTAGAAAAGCCACAGACTACCGCGCAGCATATTTTAGAATTCATCACCAAAAGCGGACTCACGCAAAAAAAATAAACTTAGGGTGCGCTGCGGCGCACCTTACATATATGGTTTCCCTGGCACATTGGTATAGTTTGAGGTCAAATAGACAGGTTTCAAACTTTCGGCAAATACTTTTGTACTATCGTCCATCCTGTGAACAACACAGTCACAAATCCCCCCAACAAGGCTAAATTAGTGCCGATGTGGAGGGGACGCGCCCAAGGATGTTTAGGACCAATTTGCAGGCCGCTGCCAACAGAAACCAACACCAAAGCTACAACAGCTAACCCCGCTGGTAAATGAGCCGAGTGACCCAAATTACCGTAGTATCCTAGCGTACCGACTACACCAATTCCCAGCAGTAAAATTACCAAAGTCGCCATCCCCGCACCAGTGGCTAAATGAAAGGGACGCAGCCATTTTGGGCGCGGTTGTTTGGTACTCCTAGCGGCAAACATCCACGTTCCAGTAACGGCCAGCAACAGGTAAGCCAACAGGGAAACACCCATTGACCAAGCCGCTATTTTCCACAACCACAAGAAAGAAGGCAGATTCATCGGTTGCATCCCTAATTAGGATTTTCCACAAAAGGTTTCACTCCGATTTTACCTGGACTTGAAAGCAAAAATGAATAATTTTGAGAGAAAGTGCGATCGGACTATCCACAGCTTGCTTCCGTCTTACCTTGAAGTCAAACCCACTTTCTCAGATACTCAGCTTAATTTACGCTATAGATTCGTGGCTCACCTTTTTAGGAGCCACCTTTCCATTCTAGCTCCCCGGTTTTGCTGTCGAAGGGCATTTTATAAAACCCTAATTTTTGTTCTAAGATTAATCGGAAAAAAGGCAGACCTTCAATTAAATATCTTTTCCACAACCTTCTCGGTTCACTTAAGAGTCGGTACGCCCATTCTATGCCGACTTCGCTCATCCATTTGGGAGATCTTGCTTTGCAACCAGCCTCAAAATCAATGGTTGCACCTACTGCTAAGAAAATTTTGACGTGCGTTAATTTGCTCTTGTATTTAACCAGCCACTTCTCTTGCTTGGGCGCTCCCACTCCTATGGCCAGGACTGTAGCTCCTGATTTATTGATCGTGTCTATTATTTTTTCACACTCTTCCTCATTGTTTTCAAAACCAAAAGAAGGAGAATGTGCTTCAACCACTATTTCTCTACCAATTTTTTGGTTGATTTTTTCTTGGGCTTTCTTAGCAATACCTTCTGCTGCTCCTAGTAAAAATATTTTCATCTTCTGGTTATCTTTATGATACATATAAAATGCAGGGAACAAGTCAGAACCAGAAATTTTTTCTTTGATAGGAGTACCCAAAAACTTGGAGGCATACATCAATATTTGACTGTCGCAGACTCTATAAGTAGATGTATTATAAGCTTCATAGAACTCGCGGTCATACTGCAACTTAATCAAGTGGTCTACATTAGGTGTAAATACGACACCACCTTCGCAGTCGAGTTTTTCAAACAACTCTGTGATTGACAAGTTATCTATCGAGACATTCAATAAATTAACTGTTTTCATTTATGATGCCCTTCCCGCTTTATATTAAACTACAACTCAAACTATTATAACCCACAATACAGTTTCGTGTTTTAAGTACCTGGGTGCTTCAGTGAACATACTTTTCTCAGTATATCCTCCTACACCCTGCCTGTCTAGTGAGGATTTTTAAAGATTATGTAAAGAATCAGCTCGTTTTAGAAAAAGTGTATAAAGCCCATTTTTGAGTTTATAACTCGCAACACAGTTTCCAGAAAAAAGCCATCCTGTGCTAACACTTGTTGAAGCCTTGCAAATGAATGTAAAAAAGAGTTTATGAGATTAAGATTTTAACCTAGTGAGAAATATCTCGCAACTTCCGAACTGGAGTTCCTGCAAAAGTGGTAAATTTTTGAGTTTTTGTCTCCAGGGAAGGCAAGATAGTTTCAAGCTTGAAGTGAAGCAGCGATCGCATTCCCGAAAATCATCCTGATTTTTGGTGAACCAGCGACTGTCTTCTTGCGGGCGAACTGGTTTTCTTGGCCTTAAGACTTTCTGGAGCTTTTAAGACCAGTCCTGATATTCCTCCAGCAATCAGCGCAAAAATTGGGTTAGTCATAGCGTTCAAAACACAGTCAAAGACGTACATAGTTAAGGCTACTCCCAGGGCAGCAGCGGGCGCTACTTTGGGATTAGACCAGGTTCTGGCGGGATACTTGAACACGCAAAAGACGATAACAGGAAGTAACAATGAAGAAAATAAACTAACTAAACCGACTGCACCGTTGATACCAAATGCAATAATCCATAAGCTGTCGGTGACCGAGATATCATCACCGTACTCGTTGTACACGCGGTTGCCGCCAGAATCTCCCCAACCAAACATAAATCTTTGCCGCGCCTTTTCCCCCAATATCTCTTCATTGTCAAATCTAAATCTCAGAGAGCCGGCTCGTTCTTCGCCAAATATTTGAGTGATGAAGTCAATCACGTCTTTGCTCGAAAATTGACCCGATGCAGCTATGTAGAGATAAAACACTATATATCCAATTATTAAGAGCAGGGGCAAAGAGGTGCGAAAAAACTTGGCAGAGAATAATACGAGCAACGCCATTGCAAATAAACTGTAGGCGCCCGTAGAACGGCAGAGGAAAAAAGCGATAGTTAATATAATTGCTAAAGTCTTGATGTTACGACCCATAAACTTTTTGAGCACCCCAGTTTGCCACAGCCAAACAGCCATTAAGGCGGCTGTCATCATCCACAGGCCCACCATCAAACCGTGCTGCATAAATACTACTGGTCTCCACCCCCCCAAACGCCTTGCTTGACCCCAGTCCTCAAAGGCATTGACGCCGTAAATCATTTGGTGCAGAATTGGGCCCCTAACCCCTTCAACTAAAGTAAAAGGAATGTAGGCTAACCCACCTGCAAAAATCCCGATCGCCAATTGTCGCAGCCCGTCTAAACTACCCACATACAAGCGTCCTAAAAAATAAGGCAGACCCCAAATAACGATTTGGTTGACAGTCGGAGAAATCGGGCTGCCACCATTACTAACTTGTGAAACAATTGGACACAAACAGTAAATTACCATTGGCACGTCCAGCCAACCGGGCTTAAAAGAGGTGAGGCGCGCAGTATCGTAGATCAGAGTCCCCAGCAAAATGCCGTAGCAAGCTGCAGAGATTTTGGTATACGGTGGCAATGAGGGGATGGGATAAGAAGCTTGCGGTAAAAAAAGCCACGCTGCTACAAAACTTATAATTACCGCCCGCTGAGCCGGAAACCTCACAAACAGGTAACAAACGACTGGAATAAAGCCGAACATAGCCAGTGGGATTAATGCAACCATAGGTTTTTTTTGGCAGTAAAATTATAGAAAGAGAACTCAAATTGCCCGATAAAAATTCTCGATTAAACGATCGCCCAACCCCAATCTTTTAAATCAACCTCAATTTTACGTCTTGTTCGTTAATTGTGCCTGACGTTCCAAAGCAGTGTACAGTGCAGCCTCGAAGAGATTAGTTGCATCCTCCCAGGTATAATTTATCACCGTCTGCAAAGCAGTCTCGGACATGGCGCGCCATTCGGCATCAGACAACTGACAAATCTGCTCGATCGCTTTTGCCATATCCTCTGGGTCTTCTGGCTTGACAAGTATGCCACCCCCCCCAGCAAGTAGTTCCGGAGCCGCACCAGCAGGAGTGCCGATGACAGGAGTGCCACAAGCCATAGCTTCTAAAATTGGCAAGCCGAAGCCTTCGGATCTGCTGGAAAACAGCCAAGCATCGCATTTGCTGTAATAATCTTTTAGTTGCTCTTGACTAGGTTCTTTATTATACTCAGTACCTTCAGGCAGCAAATGGGGAAGAGGACTATCGTGGCCAGAACTAAATGCAACTAAACGAAGGTTAGGAATTTTTTTAGCAGCTATAGAGAAAGCTTTCAGGGCAATATCGCAGCCTTTCCAAGGAGTTGTAGTATAGTACATCCCGACAGTAGGAACTAATTGCTTGCCTCGCGGCTGCTTCCCTCGCGACTGGGGGTCGTAAAATTGTTTGGTGTCCACGGTGGGAGGGACAAGAGATACAGACAAATCGCCGTATTCATTCCGAGCTATGTCGGCCAGCCACTGGGCCACAGCGATTTTGTGCATCGGCAGCCGCCAAGTTGCCTCTACTCGACCTTGTGGTACGTTGTCAAAAGCCTCATAATGTGGGAAAAAATATACTTTCGTTCCTTTCCTCGGAGAGAGTTTGGCCACCCACTCGGCAGTTTCCCACCAAGTAGCCATGACAATATCGGCATCAGGTACGTCAAGGTCAGTAATTGGACGGTTGGTTTCGATAACTCGACTTTCGACATCTACCTTGTCAAAGTGAGACTTTTGTGTCTTGGGAGCGGACTGCCAACCCCTACCCCTCAGCAGCCATCGCAATTGTTGGATTAAAGTCGGTTGCGGCAGGGGCATAGAGACAATAAATATTTTGTGTCCTCTTTTGCAGCAGTTCTGTGTAGATACATAAAACCCTCATGCTACGTGTAAGACTAAGGGTAGGCAGGACAAAAGTAATTTTCATGAATAGATACTGAAGATTGATACTGGTTAAAACTCCTCCTTAAAGCAATTTGGCACTTACCAGCCTCTGTTTGGCTTTTCTGCGGGGTGGGGTTCTCTGCTGGAAGCGATCGTAACTCGATAGTCGAGCCGATCTTACTTTGTCGTCAGGGACTTTTCCCAATTATAAATCGGCAGATGTTTGACGACTAGACAAGTTTAACCTGTGATGCAAGCCAGGGGCTTTCCTCTCGTTTTCCGGTAACGGAGCCAGCCTTAAAACCTCCGTTGCACTCTAATTCAGATTTTGGCAGATCAATTTATAACCATTATTCCCTTGTCGCTGCGGTCAGAATTCGTGTCGAGACTGCCACGTAGAAAACAGGAAACGGGCGATTTTACTTGTGGCAGAAACACCCCACCAAACGATATTGAGTTTCTGCCCAGAAATCCGGCGCCGAAAATCCCCGTAGCGCCGAATTTCAAATGGCGGCGCTGCACTTAGCATTCAACCGGAATTTTTTCGTCCTCATAGTAGTGAGATAAGCAATCTATGTGAACGTCGCGGTCTTTGTAGGGAGATAAGCGGTCTATGTGAACGTCGCGGTCTTTAGATTTGTCTACAGCAACTTTCAATGCCGCTTCAAAATGATCCGTGGCATCTTCCCACGTATAATTGTTCACCTTGGCATAGGCGGCTTCAGACATGGCTTGCCACTTGGAATTTCGCAACTGACAGATAGACTCTATGGCTTTTGCCATTTCTTCGGGATCTTCAGGTCTTACAAGTATGCCTGTACCCCCGCTCAAAATTTCAGGAGCAGCGCCTGCTGGGGTACTGATGACGGGAGTGCGGCACGCCATCGCTTCGATAATAGGCAAGCCGAAGCCTTCTGAGCGGCTCGCCAGCAACCAGGCATCGCATTTGCTGTAATAGTCTTTGATTTTGTCTTGGTCGGGTTGAATTACATACTCGGCATTGGCCGGTAGGGGCAATTCCGAGGATGGGGCCCCTGTACCGAAGGCAACCAGACGCAGGTTGGGGATATTTTCTGCCGCTAGGGAAAAAGCTTTGAGGGCGATGTCAGTTCCTTTCCAGTAGATCGTAGAGTACATTAGACCAACTGTAGGAACCGATTGTTTGTTGCGAGGACAGGCGTAAAATTGCTTGGTGTCCACGGTAGGAGGAGCTAAGGAAACTTGGCGATCGCCATATTTCGTCCTAGCTAGCTCAACTAACCACTCAGAAATCGTAATTTTGTGCATGGGCAGCATCCAAGTTGCTTCTACTCTTCCTTGAGGTAGATAGTCAAAAATTTCGTGGTGCTGGATAAAATAAGCTTTTGCTCCTTTGCTAGGAGAGAGTTTGGCTACCCACTCGGCGGTTTCCCACCAGGTGGCAACTACTACGTCAGCGTCAGGTACATCTTTGTCTTCTACCGGGCGCCAGCGATCGGTCATTTTGTGTTCTACACCTAAGTTATCGAAAAATGAGGGTTCGTTTTCAGGTGGGGAAATCCAACCTCTTCCCCGCAGCAGCGACTTGACTTGCTGGCGCATACTCGGCTGGGGACGGGGTAAAGAGATGACGAACACGGAGTGTCCTCGCTTTCTCAAAAGTTCTGCGAAAATAGATATTACTCGTATTCCACCAGTCAGAGACAGAGTAGGAAGAACAAAGGTGATTTTCATTTTTAAGTCCCGCTGAAGACTTTAACTCGCTTTCGGCGCTGCTACCAGCGCTGATGTTAGAGTTCAAAAGGAAAGAGGGGCGGGTGAATATTAATTACCGCTTTCCTGGTGTTTACATAGAATCCAACCGATCGACTGTTCGTAACACCCCAATATCTATCTGCAAAAACTTCACTGTCGTTGCATTGATAATAACGATGGATGTGACCGCGAAACAGTTCCCCTTGGGATAATTTGCAGGTCAGCGAAATTTCATCCTGAAGATAGATACATCATCAAATAGTAGCTTTTTTCGCCACAAAAACCAAGCTAGACAACAGCATCTGTTAAAGATAACATCCTTTACTATACAACAGACAAGGATGTACGGTAAACCGAATATCAGCCAACTTTTAATGTGGGGATAAAGGTAGCATTTGCCACAATATTCAGTAGATTGACATCGCCTTTGGCAAAATTTTATACTGAATTAAAGAGGGAGATTCTTACCTTGAGAATGTTGAGTCCTCCATCGCTGCAATAGATTTAAACATCGATCGGTAGCTTTGATTTTTTGGTAACAGTCCTCTAGGTATTGCTTGACACAATATCCTATTGTGTCAGGATTCAGACATGGTAGTTTTCTCAGATACTTACAGGGGCGAGCGCGCGAATGAGCGTCGTGGACGCGCGAATGAGGAGAGAAACCCTGTTTTTCAAGCGATATCCCTCGCCCTCACTTGTCCTATATTTGTGAAACAACCCGGTTGATACGTCCACTGTTTGAAAAAATAGGTTTCCCAATCGTGCTACAGAACATAGAGTTTCACCGATATAAATTTAGTTAGCTGCCTGAGTTTTAAATTTTTTAATAAAAGGCGATCGCCTGAAAAAATTCCCAAAAGAGACTGCCACTGCGGGGCAGAGTATATGTAGCGTTACTGCCAAATTCCTGTCTAAGTAATTACCGTAACACAACTTCAGCAGCAAATTATCAAATGACCCTATAAAGATCAAAGGAATACTCAAGGTTGATCGGCCTATATCGTGCAAACCTTGACTCCTAAGCAGCGACTTCGTGGTATGTATCAAACGATTTCGCGTACAAAAAATTTCATGTTATGAAATCATCATTTTTCCTGAGTTTGCAATTGCGGATGACAATCGGTGTGCTCTTGGGGGCCCGGCCGCCGATGCTTGTAGCGATATGTTGGCCAGTTTTTATGGAGCTAAAATTATGCGATCGCAAGCAAAACCAAACCTAGAATTAAAAGCAGATGCCTTAACGAAAAGCATCTTCCGGTGGGAAGATATTAACGTTCGATTATTGCACAGCATCAGTCAAGAGCTCAGTACAATCAGCATCAATGCCAGCAAACACTTGTCGCTGCTAGTTGGCATCAACCGCAGCTACAGCCACATATAGCTGGCAAAAGCTTACAATTTATCAGGGTACACGATCGCCTGTGGCAGTGCCACGCCGCCCGGATGATGGGGAAAGAGATTAATCTGGAGAGTGAGTTGGGAAAAAGGTCAATTTTTACTGTATAATTGCCAGGAATAGTCGCTGAAAAAGCAGCTAGTTAAAGAGAATTTGCCAACCAATAGTTGCCAAGGCTAAATCGGCGATCGCGTGGCTGATATAACTAGACCAAAGCGAACGGTAAGTCAGATAACACTGCGACCAAATTATCCCGGCGGCGAAGACAGCTAACGAGCCTAAGAGAACAGCCTGCCAGTCGCTGTAAGCTGCTATTACAAAAATGTGGTGGAGCGTGAAAAATAGCGAACTCAGAAATATTGCTTTTGTGCCCGGTATGAGAATCTGGCACTTGTTGCAGACAAACCACCGCCAAGTAAATTCTTCAATCAGCGAGTTGACTAGCACGAAATATGCTTCTACAATCAAGTAAATAGTAGGGCTGCTAATACCTAATTGGTACGATTTTTCTTTAGCAACTACAGCATCGATCCAGTGCTGACCAAAAAGGCTATAGATACCCACAATTACCGCAAACATGAATATTCCCCAAATAGATCCAGCCAGCAATTCTTGGCGCTTGGGTAGGGATAAACTGAGCTTTTCGCGATCGACAAAAACAGACCACGCGATCGGAAAAACTAGCAACCAAACTTGACAAAAGACTGACAGTGTTTGTCCCCAGCCTCCCGGGGCAATATACAAGCCTGCTATGATACCAATACTAGCAACAGGGACAAGCAGTGTTAGAGCCAATAGTGCTGTTTTGCGATCGCCCATGTCCAACATTTTTCACGCTTTATTTGAAAATTGGATTGATATCAAAGGTAAAAGCTTGGTGGCGGCGAAGAGATTATACCACTTTCAAGAAACAATGCAACTGTATGGCCAATTCCCAACCCTTATGCAGTTAGTCATTCTCAAGTTTTTAATCTAAAATGGTATGAGTTTTGTGCAGTTTACAAAATTTGCGCTTATTTGTTGCAAATAAAAATATGCAGTTGCACAAAATTGAAGACTCCGCCGCTAAAGCTGTTCCGGTTGCAACAAAGTCTTTATTCAAGCACTATTTGAGAATCTATAGCCATCCTAAATGAGTCGTCAACTTTTTACCCCACCCCAACCCTCCCCTTATCAAGGGGAGGGAGTAAGAAATTCACAAATGATTTAGGCTTGCTATATTTGCATTTACCACTCTAAATACCATAATATAATCTAATCCCTAGTAGCTGTGTATTTTGGCTGAATGACGATCGCAATTGATTTTGGAACTAGCAACACCGTCGTCGCTCGCTGGAATCAAGCCCTCCAGCAGCCCGAAACTTTGAAATTACCGGGATTGTCGGCAATCTCGGCTCAAAATCCGCCCCTAATTCCCAGTTTACTCTACGTTGAGGACGCTGCTCAAAGTAAAGTCATACTCGGTCAGCAAGTCCGCGACAAAGGCCGGGATTTGAGTGGAGATTCTCGGTTTTTTCGCAATTTTAAGCGGGGAATTGGCACTTCTGTTCAGGGTTTTGTGCCGGAACTTGACGGGCAACTTATTACTTTTGAACAAGTAGGTGAGTGGTATTTGAGCCAAATTGTGAACTCAATTCGCGAACTGCCTTTGCCGATCGACTCTTTGATTTTTACAGTGCCGGTAGATAGTTTTGAAGCTTACCGCCATTGGTTGGGCAAAGTGTCTCAATCTCTGCAAGTAGAACAGGTGCGGATGGTGGACGAACCTACGGCGGCTGCTTTGGGTTACGGTTTAGCCGATCGCGAAAATCTGTTAGTCATTGATTTCGGTGGCGGAACTCTCGATCTTTCTTTGGTGCGTTTGGACGCTTCCTCCAACAAAAAGCCCCTCGGTTTTATTCTTAAGTGGGGCGAAAAGCTATTAGCTGAATCTTCAGCGCAAAAAACAAAAGTTGCCCGGGTTTTGGCTAAAGCCGGACAAAATTTAGGCGGTTCTGATATTGATAATTGGCTGGTTGACTATTTTGTGCAAACAAAAGGGCTGGCAAAATCTCCGATTACAACGAGATTGGCAGAACGGTTAAAGATTCAATTGTCTTTAGTGAATCAGGCAGTTGAGGTTTATTTTGATGACGAAAATTTTGAGAGTTACGAATTAGAATTAGATCGATCTCGTTTTGAATCTATCCTCGCCGAACATCAGTTTTTTGATAAACTCGACGAGTGCATGAATCAAGTATTGCAGCAAGCGCGGCGCCAAGGCTTAGAAATTGGCGATATCGATGCAGTTTTGCTAGTTGGGGGTACTGTACAAATTCCCGCTGTCGGGCGTTGGGTGCAGCAATATTTCGAGCCGGCAAAAATTCGCTGCGACAAACCCTTTGAGGCGATCGCCCAAGGTGCTCTGCAACTGAGTCAAGGCATAGAAATCAAAGATTTTCTCTATCATAGTTACGGCATTCGCTACTGGAACCGCCGCGACAATTGCCACAGTTGGCACAGTTTAATTAAATCCGGCCAGTCTTATCCGATGAGCGAACCGGTAGAATTAGTCTTGGGAGCTTCTTTAGAAAGTCAGCCAAGTATAGAATTAATTATCGGCGAATTGGGAGCGGAAACAGGGGGCACGGAGATATATTTTGACGGCGACAGGCTAATTACTCGCCAACTCGCGGGTCAAACATCGGTACAGCCCTTAAATGATAAAGATGGAGCTCGCAGCATCGCGCAATTGACGCCGCCTGGGTATCCGGGGAATGATCGTATAAAAGTTTTGTTCCGCGTTGACGAACAGCGCTTTTTGCGAATTACCGTGGAAGATTTGCTGACAAATGAAACTTTGTTAGAGGATAAACCCGTGGTGCAGCTAAGTTAAGGATAGACTTTACAGGTAAGGTGCGCTTCGGCGCACCCTACGGATTGCCTTCAAAACAAATTGTTAAAAGCAGATGAATTATAAACTAGAATGTTCACTCTCTCCAGAACTAGAAAAGTATCGCGACAGAATCGAAGCTACCATTAAACCTTACATCGAAATTCAAACCAAGAATAATGATGAAGTTAATTGGTGGCAGAGTAAATTTGGGGGATTTCCTTATTTACCTAAAGGCTTTGAGTATCCAAAAACTGCTGACGGTAAATATTTATTCTTGCTAGCACAAATCAACTTTTCTGAAGTACCGCCTTTAGATGGTTTTCCCGATCGGGGAATTTTGCAGTTTTATATACCCGACGATGACCTATATGGTTTAGATTTCGGCAATTACGCCAATGTAGATAATCCCGCAGTCGAACAAAAATTCAAAATAATCTATTTTCCTCAGCCCGACTTCCAAGTTGAAAACATTATTACCAATTATGATTTTTTGCCGAAACCCGAAGCTTTTCCTGTTGAAGGCTGTTGCAGCTTGCAATTTACTAAAAAATATGCGCCAATTAGTACCAGTGACTACAAATTTACCGAACAGTTAGGAGAAGAAATTGATGAGTTATTTCTAAATGATGAAATTAGGGATGAGTACCTGGAAATATCGTCTCCTTTTGGTCATAAAATAGGTGGTTATCCTGATTTTACACAAACCGACATAAGAGAATATAGTAGTAAGTGCGATCGGGAACACAAGTCAGACATTCTGTTATTCCAAATGGATAGCGATTGCAATGATACCGTAGATATCATGTGGGGAGATGTGGGTATAAGTAACTTTTTTATTGATGAATTAGCACTCAGAGAATTAGATTTTAGTGAGGTTTTATACAATTGGGATTGTAGTTAAAAACAGCAGTGAAGTAAGCAAGCTAAAAAAAACCAGAACTGATGAACTCCGATCGAAGAAACCGGGTTTTTGACCGAATCTACGGCTGTAACGCAGTATTTCCCAAAAAAACCCGGTTTCTGACCACCGGTGCATAAGTTCTAATAATGTTCGACTATGCCCGATGCCCGATGCCCAATTCCCAATTCCCTAAACCTGAGATTTGTGCACCACCACGGGTGTTCCCACCGAGGCCCATTCAAATAGCCATTTAGCGTGATTGACAGCTACATTTGTGCAGCCGTGAGTAACGGGATTGCCAAACAAATTGTGCCAGTAAGCGCCGTGAATTGCCATGCCTCCGTCGTAATACATTGTATAGGGAACGTCGGGCACGTCGTAGTCATCCCCAGTCATTCTAGTAACGCGGTGTTTGGTTTGAACGGCAAAGGTTCCCGTGCGGGTGGGAGTCGATGATTTGCCACTGGAAATAATCACCGCGTAAACGGGTGTATTTCCTTCCC
Source organism: Microcoleus sp. N9_B4 (assembly GCF_036701635.1). Lineage (NCBI taxonomy): Bacteria > Bacillati > Cyanobacteriota > Cyanophyceae > Oscillatoriales > Microcoleaceae > Microcoleus > Microcoleus sp. N9_B4. The sequence goes on from NZ_JAUBRC010000015.1 coordinate 92,187, forward strand.
AAGCTATTAATCTTTGTCTGGACAAATCTATTTCAATCCAGCGTTCGCTGGATTGCTGCAACAGCATAATTTTATTGGCAATTATGTTGTGCTGTTCGCTGGCAAATGCGGTCATTGAACCGCCGCAGAATGTAGCAAAAGTGAGGGCGCAGCCGGCACAGAAAGTTCCAGCGCGGCGGAAGTAAGTTGAGTTGATAATGCTGTTCATTTCTCACACCTCGTACTATTTTAGATTTTAGGTTATAGATTTTAGATTGGCTTGTCCTACTTTAGATTTTAGATTTGAAATGTTGGATTTGGAAACTGGACTTAACAAGTTGTTAAGTTTTGGGAGAGAGTTCGGGCAATTTGGGCGATCGCCCGCCAATCGCGATTTTCCACTAAGTGTTTAGGAAATAAGTCTCCGGCTAAACCCACGGCGATCGCCCCGGCGTCAATAAATACTTTGGCATTTTCCAGCGTCACCCCGCCAGTGGGAATTAAAGGAATGTTTCCCAGAGGGCCTTGCAGGCTTTTCAGGTAAGCCGCGCCTCCCAAAGCCGATATCGGAAACACTTTAACGCAGGTAGCGCCTGCTTGCCACGCGGTCACAATTTCCGTGGGAGAAAAAGCACCGGGGACGATCGGCACTCCGGCATCAACTGCTGTTTTAATCATCGCTAGATCGGTGTGCGGAGTAAACAGAAATTGAGCGCCGCAGTCTATTGCTTGTTGCAACTCTTCTAATTTTAATAAAGTGCCGGTACCAATACTAAAAGTTGGGAATTCGGAGCGGAGTTCGGCAATTAATTCAGCAGCTTTGTGGGTATTCCAAGTAATTTCAATAAACTGGATTCCTCCCGCTGCTACCGCTGATGCCATCTGCCAAGCGAGTTCCTTTTCCGAGGAACGGATGACTGCGATCGCGCGGTGTTTTTTTAGTAGTGTCAACCAAGATTGATGATTCATACAAGTTTAGATTTTAGATTTTAGATTTTAGATTTCAGCGTGAGCGCTCAATGGCAGAATTTTAAATTGGGAACATCCCAAATTTTAAACTCATATCATTATGACTCGCATCTAATTTTAATACAGCTTACTAACTTCGATATATGGCAATTTACAATATGCACGGCGTTCAATTTTTAACAGACAATCTAGGCAACAAAACCGCTGCAATTGTTAACCTCAAAGAACACAGTGCATTTTGGGCCGACGTGCTGGCTGAATGTGGCGAACCGACAGACTTTCAGTTTTTAGTTGATTCTCAAGGCGAAAAAATTGCGGTGCTACTTGACTTCGAGAAGCACGGCGAACTTTGGGAGGATGTTTACGACTGTCTGACTATTGAATCTAGAAAAGATGAACCAAGAGTTCCTTGGGAAGAAGTTACCCGTTGCTGCTCTCTACAAAAAAATGTAAACTAATATAGTCGTGTCTGCTGTGGGTGCAGCCTCCTGCGGCAAATTTTCTGGGAGATCTAATGAAGAATTCTGATGCAGCTACTCCTCTCAAGTCCCACGGAGTTAGTCGATTATTAATGCAGTTCGCTTGGGCTAACGTCTCGTTAAACATCGTTTCCCTGCTTTTAACTTCGGTGAAAGCAATTGCACCAACGATTGAGGCGTCGCTTCAAGGTTTGCAGCAGATTTTGTTGATTGTTACAATTCTTGTCGCCTTGATTTTGTTCGTGCTTTTTCTAGTCTGGCTATATCGCTTGCACGTCGATCTCAAGATTCTTTTCAATGATTATCCTATCACCCCAGGAGGAGCGATGGCAAGATTTCTCATACCGATATACAGTATATGGGGAATTTGGAATGCACTCTCAACATTTGCCAACAGATTTAATCAGGAAGGGGGAGAATTAGCAAAGTTTGCCGAGTATATAAATCCCCTGATCGGAGGGTTCTATGCTTTAACTATTACCTCAAATATGTTGAACCGTGAATTTTCAAGAATGCAGAGGCAGAGTCCAGAAATAGAGCCTTTATGGTTGTTCTTGCTTAATGATGTAGTAGGCCTGGGTTTGTCGGTCATGTTATTGCTAATGGTAAAAAGTATGAGCAGTGCCGTTGTTGCCAAAGCTCGTCAGCCAAAATCAGGCAGGACAATCAAGGTTTAGTAGGTAGGGGTAGGGTGCGTCCCTCTGGGATAACTGCAAATAGCGAGAATTGTCGCAGCGACGCACTCATAAAAAAATCGGGGAGATTCCAGACAATCCCAGAATCACCCCAATTATTGATTTCAAACTTTAGATTTCATCTAAAATCCAAAATCCCCAATCCAAAATTGATTAGGCGATCGTCGCCATTTTCACATCGCTATTAGCTAACAAATTTTGCAATTCATCAGCATCCACAGTTTCCTTTTCCACTAGCATATCTGCCAAAGCATTAAGGACATGGCGGTTGCCGACGAGTACATCTTTAGCGCGACGGTAAGCTTGTTCTACCAACAAACGCACTTCATCGTCGATCGTCGCTGCGGTTTCTTCGGAGAAATCGCGTTCAGCCATGATATCGCGACCCATGAACATATTGCCTTGTTGGCGACCGAGAGCTACAGGGCCAAGCCGATCGCTCATTCCGAAGCGAGTCACCATTTGTCGCGCTACTCTTGCCACTTGCTGCAAGTCGTTCGACGCCCCAGTCGTTACTTCTTCCTCGCCGAAGACAATTTCTTCAGCAATGCGGCCACCCAAAGCTACCGCCATTTGATTTTGCAAGTAAGACCGAGAATACAAGCCAGAATCCATCCGATCTTCGCTGGGTGTGAACCAAGTCAAACCGCCAGCGCGGCCGCGGGGGATAATGCTAATTTTCTGCACGGGGTCATAATCGGGCATCAGCGCGCCGACTAAAGCGTGACCGGCTTCGTGGTAAGCTACCAAAGTTTTGCGCTTTTCGCTCATCACGCGGTCTTTCTTTTCCGGGCCAGCGAGCACGCGGTCGATCGCATCGTTGACTTCATCCATCGAGACTTCGGTCAAGTTGCGACGGGCGGCTAAAATTGCTGCTTCGTTGAGTAGGTTGGACAAATCTGCACCTGTGAAACCGGGTGTCCGGCGGGCGATTTTTTCCAAATCCACGTCTTTCGACAAAGTTTTGCCGCGGGCGTGAACGTTGAGAATTTCTAGGCGGCCTCCGAAGTCGGGGCGATCGACTACAACTTGGCGATCGAAGCGACCCGGACGCAGCAGCGCGGCATCGAGCACGTCGGGGCGGTTTGTGGCAGCAATCAAAATGATGCCAGTATTGCCCTCAAAGCCGTCCATTTCGGTCAGCAACTGGTTCAGGGTTTGTTCCCGTTCGTCGTTACCACCGCCCAAACCAGCGCCCCGCTGGCGACCTACGGCGTCAATTTCATCGATAAATACGATACAAGGAGCGTTAGATTTAGCTTGTTCAAACAAGTCGCGGACGCGGGAAGCACCGACACCCACGAACATTTCCACAAATTCTGAACCGGAAATCGAGAAGAAGGGAACGCCTGCTTCTCCAGCCACTGCTTTTGCCAGCAGGGTTTTGCCAGTTCCGGGAGGGCCGACCAGCAGTACGCCTTTGGGGATTTTTGCTCCGACTGCGGTGAAGCGGTCTGCATTTTTCAGGAAGTCCACGACTTCTGCGAGCTCTAGCTTGGCTTGTTCGATGCCGGCCACGTCGCCGAAAGTCACCTGAGTTTGTGGCTCCATTTGGACTCTAGCTTTGGATTTGCCGAAGTTCATGGCTTGGTTGCCGGGCCCGTTTTGCGCGCGCCGCACCAGGAAAAACAGTCCGACCAAAAGCAGAATCGGGAAGAATAGGCTGCTGAGGGCTTTTACCCAGAAGCCTTCGTCGCTTTGGGGCAGAACTGAAATATCTACGTTATTTTTGGTCAGGATGTTGATCAGTTCGGGGTCGTTTGGCAGGTTAACGAGTACCTTGTTGCCGTCCTGGGCTGTGACCAGGGCTTTGCTGCGATCGGAACTGATATTTATTTTGTCTACTCTCTTGCCTTCGACTTCCTGAATGAATTGACTATACTTCCAGACTTCCCGGCTTGGGGGCTGTTTATCAAAAAATGCGGTTGCTAAGGCAATGACTACAATAGCCAGAAGTGCGTACAGGCCAGCGTTTCTCCAGCGTTTATTCACCGAGGTCGATCTCCTAATTTTTAGTCCCTGTGATTTGGGAATTTTTATTTATGTTCATCAATCTTAACGTAATTATAACTTGTTTTTGGGTGGGAGGAATCTCGGCAAGGGTGAGCTGCTGTCTGAGGTGGTGGAAACCGAACTGCCCTGGGCTTGGTCAGGAGATGCGGGTGCTGTACTCACGAGTTGTATATAGCATGAATTAAACTTTGTCAAGCCTTTAGTCGAAGTAATTTTTAGGGAGCTGACTCCTGATAAGATATCTGAGTCAGGGCAACATTGTTGTGGGATGTTCCTGTTTATTCACAAGCCATATGGTAAACCCTTGAGGAACCGTCCGAAGAGTTCAAGCGTCAGCATTAAAACAATCTAGCCGATCGCACTGCAATCACTTAGGACTATTAGAAAATTAGTTAAGTCTCAGAAATATTCGGCATTCCAACACAGCCAGTTACTTGAATAACTTTGTAAGTTTAAATAATCAAAATGAAGTGCAATATTTGTGATTCTCCAACCAACACCTTTTCTGTCGCTAGGGTCCTAAAAAAATATAACGTCGAGTATTTTCAATGCTCAAATTGCGGCTTTGTTCAAACAGAAGAACCCTACTGGCTTGATGAGGCTTATTCAGAAGCCATAGCTAGCAGCGACGTGGGAATGTTATCGAGAAGCACGATGTTCTCAAACGCCACCAATAATATTATTTTTAATTTATTTAATCACAACGCTAAATTTTTAGACTATGGAGGTGGCTACGGTGTATTTGTTCGGATGATGAGAGATTTTGGATTTGATTTTTATTGGTACGATAAATATTGCCAGAATATATTTTCTCAAGGATTTGAGGCGGACGAAAACAGCAGCTACAGCTACGAATTAGTGACAGCTTTTGAAGTATTTGAGCATTTTGTTAAGCCGCTGGAGGATATCCAAAAAATCTTCAAATTTTCCCGCAATATTTTATTCAGTACCAAACTGCTGCCAGCCAACAATCCCAAGCCCAGCGAATGGTGGTACTATGCGCTAGATGAAGGTCAGCACATTTCTATTTATACCAGCAAGGCACTCTCGATAATTGCCGAAAAATTTAATTTAAACTTTTACTCTAACGGCGATTCTTTGCATCTTTTTTCAGACAAGGAAATTCAGCCTCAAATTTTTCAAAGCTTATCATCTTACAAAGAGCCGGAATTGAAAAAACCCTCATTACTCCAACAGGATTACGAGGAGGCACTGAGAAAAATTGAAAATAGAGAGAACCGCACATCCATGACAACTCCCCCAGTCATACCTCCTACTAAAACAAGTAGAAAAATTGTTATAGACGGCGTATTTTTTCAGCTCAACAGCACTGGCATTGGTCGCGTCTGGAAATCGCTGCTAGAAAACTGGGCAGAAAATGGTTTTGCCAAACAAATTATAGTTCTTGACAGAGCGGGAACCGCCCCCAAAATTCCCGGCATTCAGTACCGGAATGTAGCCCCCTACGACTACAGCCAAACCGATGCAGACCGCCAAATGCTACAGGAAATCTGCGATCAAGAAAAAGCCGATTTATTTATTTCTACTTATTATACAACACCTTTGTCAACGCGATCGGTATTCATGGCCTACGACATGATTCCAGAGTTGATGGGACAAAATATTGGTCATTCCGAGTGGAGAGAAAAGCATTGCGGTATCCGCCACGCCTCGGCCTACATCACCATTTCCGAAAACACAGCCCGCGATTTAGTAAAGGTTTTTCCGCAGATTTCTTCAAATTCTGTCGCTGTAGCGCACTGTGGCATTGATGCCAATTTTTCGCCAGCCGATAGAGAAGAAATTTCAGGCTTTAAGTCAAAATATAGCATTACCAAGCCCTATTTTCTTTTGGTAGGCGAAAGGGTAGGCTGGCATGGTTACAAGAACGGGATATTATTCTTCAAAGCCTTTTCTCAACTTGCTAACAAGTTTGACTTTGATATAGTCTGTGCAGGTGGCAAACCTGTATTAGAACCAGAGCTGAAATTGTACTGTTCTGGGAATACTGTCCACACCCTGCAACTAAGCGACAGCGAACTGAAAGCTGCTTATTCTGGTGCTTCAGTGTTAGTTTATCCGTCGAAATATGAAGGCTTTGGGTTGCCAGTCCTTGAGGCGATGGCTTGCGGTTGTCCAGTCATCACCTGTCCAAACGGTTCGATTCCTGAAGTAGCAGGAAAAGCAGCGGTTTATGTAAACGGGGATGATGTTATTGGGCTTGTCAATGCTTTGGGGGAAATACAGAAGCCCGGTGTCCGCAACTCATTAATTGTGGCGGGGTTAGAGCAAGCTAAGAAGTTTTCGTGGTCGAAAATGGCTGCAATTGTGAGCTCAGTTTTGGTTCAAGTAGCTGAGCACGCACATTCGGAGAATGCTTCCGTTCAACAGCCAACTGATGCAGCCTTGCAGGGGGAATTAGGGAATGGTGAGAACTCCCAGCCTGTCCCGTCGGCTTTTAAAGTATCTGCGATCGTTTCTACTTACAATTCCGAAAAATTTATCCGAGGCTGCTTGCAGGACTTGGTAGAGCAAACGCTGTACAAACAAGGCCAACTCGAAATCATAGTAATTGACAGCGGTTCCCAAGAAAATGAACAGTCTGTTGTGCGGGAATTTCAAGCGAAATATCCGAATATTGTGTACGATCGCACTTCTGAACGCGAGACATTATATGCAGCCTGGAATCGAGGCATTAAGATGTCGCGCGGAGCTTACATGACTAATGCTAACACCGATGACAGACACCGCCCCGATGCCCTAGAATTCATGGCGAAATACTTGGACGAAAACGCTCCAGTAAGTCTGGTTTATGCTGACCAATTAATCACCAACACAGCGAACGATACTTTTGTCAAAACCCAAGCCCAAAAGCGCTGGAATTGGCCAGCCTTTGACTACAGCGAACTCGAACGGCGCTGCATTATTGGCCCCCAGCCGATGTGGAGAAAATCGCTGCACGAAAAATACGGCTATTTCCGAACCGAATTTACGGCTGCTGGCGATTACGAATTTTGGCTGCGGATTGGCAAAAGCGAAAATATTGTCCAATTGCCAGAAATTCTCGGCTTGTACTGCGAAAATCCACAAGGTTTGGAACATTCATCGCCAATATCGCAGCAAGAAACTCGGCAAATATGGGATGAATATGGGATCACCCGCCGAGGTGTAAAACCAGCCACTACATTACCTGTTTCAATCTCTCCATCACAACTAAATGCCATGCCCTACCGCACCTCCGCAGAAACACTCGTCAGCGTAATCATTCCCTGCTACAATCACGCAACTTTACTCAGAGAAGCTGTTGAAAGTGTTGTCAGTCAAACTTATCCAAACTGGGAGTGCATAATTGTCAATGATGGCAGCACTGATGATACCAGCAACTTCGGAAAATATTTAATTAAACTGTATCCTCAAAAATCGCTTCGCCTCATAGATAAACCCAACACGGGCCCCGCTGATTCGAGAAATCTTGGCGTTCAGCAGTCGTCAGGAAAGTTTATTTTATTCCTAGATGCTGATGATAAAATTCATCCCAAATTTTTAGAGGAGTGCGTGGAAATTTTATTAGCAAAACCCAAGGTTGGTTTTGTCTATACAGATGTGCAACACTTCGGAGCAAACTGCGATTTAGTTGTTCACGGTGACTTTGATGCTAATCGGTTTTTGAGAGACAATCAAGCCCCTGCTACTTCGCTCTTTAGAAGGGAGATTTACGAGCAAGTAGGCGGGTTGAAAAAAGTGATGAAGCTGGGATGCGAAGATTGGGAATTTTGGATTTCTGCCTATGAAAAAGGCTGGTTAGGCGATCGATTACCTAAGCCTTACCTCTATTACAGGCAGCACGGCGACGGATCTAGCAGAACCCAAAAAATGGCTGGCGATCGCCCAAAATTAGACTTAATGAGAGCCACAATTATTCACCTCCACTCTCAACTTTACAAGCCAGAAGAAGTGCGTTGGTCACAGCAGATTTTGCAGCAACACGGCAATTTAATAGCTAATGAATTAGTTGAATTTAACAAACCCGAACAATTTTTAACTTTGCTGTCCCAATATGTGGGAGAGTATCAAAAAGACCAAGCTAATGAAGTAAACCTCGCTAACATCCGCCAATCCCGGCAGCAACTTGCCAATTATTGGCTGAATCTGCCTGCAGAACAAGTGGCAAATGCCTATGGCGGTGATGCTGGTAAGGCGCAGCAGCTACTGCTAAACAGCAATATCAAAGATGAAGCGCTGACAGATGCCGAAAAGACTGTTATCGATCGACTAGCATCGCATCTATCCCAGGGAGTTAAAACTCCAAAAGATATTAACTACCTACTAGCAGCCGCCCTCTATCGTCGTGCAGATCAGTTACTGCTGAACTATGAAAGTGCAGCTATACCTAATTGGTTTGTCAGCGACTATCTCAAATTTATGTTTGCTGCGCCTACTCTCTTTCAAGAAATAGGAGAGGCTGACAATTATTGCCGGTATGTGCAGGGATGGGTGAGTTATTTGTATAGCAATATCTTCAAGAACCCAAACTCGCAAGTGTGGCAGGACATCGCCTGGTTTTTTACCCAAGCCGCTAACTTTATTCCTCTGTACTTCAATAGTGCAAATCTCAAGGATATCTACACAAAGCGGGCAGATATTATTGAATATGCCATGAAAAATCGTGGCGCTGCGATTGATTGCATTTTTCCGGCTAGACCTGCGAACAGGCAGAAAATTCGCCTCGGTATCCTGACTAAACATTTCGGGGCGATGACGGAAACTTTCGCTACTTTGCCAGCTTTTGAATATCTGAATCGAGAGCAATTTGAAATTATTTTGTACGCTCTCAATCTAGACGGGAATAAACTAGAACAGTATTGTCAGAGTCGCGCTGACAGACTGGTGAAACTGTCCCATGACTTGCCAAGTCAAGTTCAGACAATCCGGGCTGATGACTTAGATATTCTGCTGATTGCTACCAATATTACTGCGGTTACTCATCCGATTAGTTTACTGGCGCTGCATCGATTAGCGCGGGTACAAACTACCTGTTTTAATTCTCCCATTACCACGGGAATGCGACACATTGACTATTACATTGCTGGTAAGTTGATGGAACCTGCACCTGAAGGACAGGAGCATTATCGCGAGGAATTAGCAACTATTGACGGGCCTGGCTGCTGTTTTAGCTATACCCTCGAACCTTACACTCCTAACGTTAATTTCACCCGAAATAGTATCGGCATTTCCGAGGAATCGGTTGTCTTTATTTCGAGTGCTAATTTGTATAAGCTAGTGCCGGAGTTAAGGGAAACATGGGCAAAAATTATGGCTGCTGTTCCTAATTCTGTGCTGTTTTTAATGCCCTTCGGCCCTAGCTGGACTAATAATTATCCTGGGGGGGCTTTTGTGAATAATATGAAAGCCGTTTTTGCTAAGTATGGCATTGAGAGTAATCGTTTGCGGGTGTTGAAGAGTTTCCCTAACCGTGCGGATGTTAAAGAAGTTTTGAAGTTGGGGGATGTTTATTTGGATTCCTATCCCTATGCGGGGACTACTTCACTTGTAGATCCGTTAGAGGTGGGACTTCCCACTGTTGTCACGGATGGTGATACTTTGCGATCGAGAATGGGGGCGGCGGTGGTACGATCGCTCTCTATGCCGGATTTAATTGCCAATAGCGAAGCATCTTACATTCAACTAGCAGTTACTCTCGGCACTAATCCTGAACTTCGGCAGCGCTATCGCCAGGAAATTCAGCAGAAAATGCAAGCTAATCCGGCTTGTTTTGACAGTGTTGCATACTCTGGGGCGATCGGCAAATTATTCCAAGAACTCTTTGGCAAATGGCAAGCCAGCCACCTGGAAGCATCCCGCAGCTTACAGGATAGCATTCCCAAGCAGCCAGATTTGGGCGAGATGCTCTCGAATGCCCTCAAGCTTTACCAACGAAACTCCTCAAACATCTCAGCCATATCCGAATTGCGTCAAATCCGCAAACAAATCGCTGATTTTTGGCTGAACCTTCCCGCCGAAAACCTCGAAACCGCCTACAAAAGCGCTTCAGGTAACAGCTATCAAATCCTGCTAAAGAGCGATTTCCAACGTCAACCGATGATGGAAAGCGAACAAATATTTTTGCAGCAATTAACCCAGATTAGCAAAGGATTAGTGCATCCCCAAGCTGTCAACGCCTTGCTTGCCGCGATGCTGTATTTCCCGCCGGGAACCATGCGAATTCCCGACGCTCGTAACCGCTTGCCGCACTGGTTAATTGGGGATTACGAACAAGTTTTTGAGACTGAAGCCGCCGTCAAGTCTGATTCAACTTCTGACTTGCTAGCTCAATACATTCAATCGCCACAATTTGCGAATCAACTGTTAGGATGCGTCAATCTTTACCGCATCGATCCGTCAGACGAATCGGTAGTTTTGGAACTCCGCCAAATCCGAAAACAAATGGCTGATTTTTGGCTGACTCTTCCTTCAGAGAAACTCGAAAGTTTTTACCGAGGAGAGGTTCGCAAGGGATATCAAGCAATTCTTAGCTGCGGCTTGCAAGCAGAAGCAATGACTGAAGCAGAACAAAAATTTTTGCAGAAATTGACCGACATTAGCAAAGGGTTGGTGCAGCCTCAAGCTATCAATGCTCTGCTGGGGGCGATGCTGTATTTTGTACCCGGAAAAATGCGGGTTCCCGATGCTCGCACCCGCTTGCCGCAGTGGTTGGTTGAAGATTACGAAAAGGTGTTTGAAAGCGCATTTGCGACCACAGAACAAACAGTTGTCAAAGAAGATTATATGCCGCAGTTTCTCAATCAATTAACTGCTGCCGTCAATCTCTATGAAATCGACCCGACGGCTGAATTGGTAATAGCAGATTTGCGGCATATTCGCAAGCAAATTGCCGATTTGTGGCTGAGCGTTTCCGGCGAACAAGTAGAAGTTCTGTACCGGAGCGATTTTGGCAAGGGTTACAAAGCAATGCTGGGCAGCGGGTTTATTAACGAGCCATTGAATGAGAGCGATCGCGAGTTTTTTAAATCGTTGGTTGTTGAGTTGAGTAAAGGGTTTGGAGCGCCTCAAGCTGTAAATAATTTGTTGGCGGCAATGCTGTATTGTCGCCCTGGACAGTTGCGGGTTCAGGATGCGAATACTTGTTTGCCTCCGTGGTTGTTGGGGGATTACGAGCAGTTGGTTGGGGGTGCGATCGAGCTTGCTGTGAAGTAAACGAAGGTAATTTGTATCGAAAACACAAGATATCATACTGTATGGCTGCACTAAAATCCTAACCAACCTCGAAGAGATTGGTCAAGTCGCTCAGCATCAGAATCTGCTAATTTGCCAATCGTCCTTACAACTAAGCTTTCATGTACTGTATACAAACCTCGCTTGACTGCTGTAGCCACATTTAACCCTGCTATTGACCATTCAGCAAGTACGAACTCACCCTCAAGTAAGGATGCAGTTTTGCTTGTCAATGGCACAATCATAATGTCTTGATATACGTGCGGCGCACTCACAATAATTGCTGGTCTTACCTTAGAACTAGACAAGTCTGAAAAGGGATATCGAACCAAAATTATGTCATTTTTAGAGTAGCTGGGCATAGACATCATCCTCAGTATTATCCCAAACTGTATCTAGTGATGTTTGACTGGCTGGAAGCCAAAACTCAGCTTCTTCATCAGGTAAAACTGTTACTAATACTTTTGCCCCTTCGGGTAACTCTGATAACTCCAGCAGTTCTATTTTCCCTTGTCGAACAGTAGCCCAAAGTGTTTTCAGCATATCCACCTCCTAAACTGTGCTTTATGCAATTTGCAGATTTCTGGTATATTGTCGCACTGAGCGACTAATTACAACCTCACATACATAGATTGAGGAAGTATTTAAGCCTGAGTTAGGATCAATTTAACACAAGTTCTGGCTGCTGAGTCTCAAACAAAGGGCGAGTTACCTGACGCAAGAGCACTGTTTCTAAACTGCCTTCTACTACATTTTCTGCTTCTATTTCCAACTCGCCCCACAATAGCCGATCGCCTTGATTGGGCATTTTACCTAAATTGTGGATCACGAATCCGGCGATTGTTTGGTAAGCTTGGTTTGTCGGCAGATTTAAGCCGAGTTTTTCGTTAACTGCTGTCACTTCCCATACGCCAGAAATTAGTGCCGAATGAGCATCTTTTTGAACTAGAGTTGCCTGGGAAGGTGGCAGCAGCGGTTGAGACTCTTTACTGGTAATCCAACCAGTCAGCAGTCGCACGGTACTGTTAAGAATTACTAGCAGCGGCCACAGTAATTTTGAGCAGAGTTCCAGGGCCGGCATCAGCAGCAAAGCGGTGCGTTCTGGGGCGTGGGTTGCTAATACTTTGGGGATTAGCTCTCCTAAGACTATTTCTACGTAAGTTACTAAGATAAAAGCTGCGGGAACTGCGATCGAATGAGCAGTCAGCACGGCCGGCAAATGACCGATCGGCAATTTGTCGATCCACGGTTCGATCCAGTGTACAGTCGCTCCCTCACCCAACCAACCCAACAGCAAACTCCCTGCTGTTGTGCCAGTTTGAGTTACAGACAAATAATGGGGTATGTTGTTCTGAGCTTGGTGGACGAGTTCGGCGGTTTTAGCGGTTGGGCGATCGTGCGAGTGGGCAAGTTGGCGGATTTGATGGCGATCGGCTGATACTAATGCTAGTTCTGACGCCACAAAAAAGGCAATTAAAAGTGTTAAGCCCACCAACATTGCTAGCCTCAGCATTGTTTGAGCGACTTCTATTTCCAGGCAAGTAAGGTTGTTCAAGATAGATATCTAATATGATAGATGTTTTAAGTTAATTATTTTATTTTAGCTGGGGATTGGGATAGATCGATCGCCAGACATTGTGGATATCCGCACTACCCTTATTCGTAGGTGCGCCCAGCGCACCTTACTCGTAGAAATTGTGAACTCTTTCTATTGTCTTCCTTCGCGCCCTTGGCGTCTTCGCGGTTCGTTTTAACTGAGATATTGCACCATTCTCAATTACTTGTTTAGGAACAGGCCGAAAAGCCTGTTCTTGACAATGGTGCAAGATGCGAGTAAAAAAAATCTAATTCACAACACGGGAACTCATTGCTGTATCAACTCTCCCTTACTCCCCGGAGCGAATTAATTTCCGTAAAAGTCTGCACCGGATCGGACTTCAACCCGCCTTGAATGTAATTCAACTTCACTTCTTCCAACAAATCCGACAGCAGCGACTGCAATTCCGCGAGAGTTTTCTCATCTTGCAATTCCCGACGCAAACTTTGATTAAATTCTTGGCTGAAATTATCGAGAATTTTTCGACCTTTATCGTCTTCATAAGTAGTAGCTACCACATCCACAGCAGTTTGAGCCAAATAATTCGCTAGCTGTTCCGTCATCTCCGTCGGCAAAATGTTAATCGGAGAGAAAGTTTGCAGGATTTGATAGAAATCAGACTGTTTGATTGTTGTTTCCAAATTGTGGTGCAGCAAATCTTCCAAATCCGGTTGCACCTGCGGCAAAACTTTGTAAATTGTCAGATCCAAAATCCGCTTGGTAATTTGTTCGATCGTATTTTCCTGATTGACGTGAAGGTAGGGCTGCTGCGCCAGCAACATCTGTGCCGCGTCGCCCTGTTTGATCGAACTTTTAGCTTGATTGATAAACCGCACCATCATGTATTCCGACATCGTATTGGCTAAATAAGCCACCGGTTCATAGGTAACTTGAGCAACTACGCGATCGAGATTCACCAAACCCGACTTGTGCAGCCGCACCAATACCGGCAGAATCCGCCACCCCTGCCAAATCGGTATCACCAGAAATACTTCGTACCAGCGCCTCAGCACAAAATTAAACCAAGTTACCCCCGGTTTGCGGCGGGTATGGAACAGACTTTTAATCAAAAATTCCGCACCAAAAAAACCAATAAAAAACGTATCTATTCGCCAGAACTGGTCAGCACTTGTCAAATATTCGGGATTTTGCAAACTTGAATCAACGCCTTTAATCGGGTCGTAAATTTTAACTAAACCCGGAAAATAGCTCTGATAAACAGGGCGCAACTGAAGGTAACTGAAATGGAAAAGCACCAGCCCGAAATTGACCACCGCTACTAATGCGCTCATTTTTGCCCAAGAAATTGCTTTTTTGGACGATTTTACATCGGTACTGTTCACAGTTGTGTGGGAATCTGACATAAAAGTAATTTTCCGAATTTGCTCATCGATAAATCTATCTTGTGGCCGACGCTAAAAAACCCCTAACTTCTTAAAATCCCTTGGTGAACGCTAAGTATAAGGAAACCAAAAGCCGTGAAATTAAAAACAGTCATATCGCTGCTCAAAGAAACTTTTACTCAATGGCAAGAAGATAAAGCGCCAACCTTAGCCGCCGCCCTAGCCTATTACACAGTCTTCTCCCTCGCCCCGCTGCTAATTATCGTAATTGCGATCGCCGGTTTAGTCTTTGGTGCAGACGCAGCCCAAGGTCAAATCGTCGGCCAACTCCAAAGTTTAATCGGCAAAGATGGCGCCGAAACCGTCCAAGAACTCATCCTCAAAGCCTCCGAACCCAAGTCGGGAATGATTGCTACTTTAGTCGGTATCGCTACACTTTTGTGGGGGGCTTCCAACGTGTTTACTAATCTCAAAGAAGCCCTCAATACTATTTGGAATGTTTCACCGCCTCCCGGACGCGGGATCTGGGGATTTCTGCAAGACCGCATATTGTCTTTTGCAATGATTTTAGGCATAGGCTTTCTACTGCTAGTATCTTTAGTAATTAGTGCCATTTTAGCAGCCGTTAGCTATTGGTTGAACGGCTTGCTGCACTTACCAGTCGGCATTTGGCAGATTGTGGACTTTGCTCTATCCTTTGGCGTAGTTACATTGCTTTTTGCCTTAATTTACAAACTTTTGCCCGATGTCCATCTTGCATGGAATGATGTTTGGATCGGCGCCGCCATCACCTCAGTGCTGTTTACGATCGGCAAATCATTAATTGGAGTTTACCTCGGAGGTAGCGGTATTGCCTCTACCTACGGTGCTGCTGGCTCGTTCGTGATTATCTTACTTTGGATCAATTATTCGGCTCAGATTCTCTTCTTAGGTGCTGAGTTTACTCAAGTTTGGGCTAACCGCTACGGTTCCCTGATGCTGGCAAAACGCAAAAATTTGCTCAGCATTCAAGCTGAGGAATCCTCCGGGTCCAAACACCGGTAGAATTCTTAATATTAGATACAAAAAAATGCGATCGCTCACTTTTGAGTCAGCCGAATGCCAGCACCTTGAAACCTATGTCAGTTGGGACGGCGAGGCCTGTGGAATCACTAAATTTTAGACTCAACCCATCGCCAAATCTGTCGGTGAACTTGACCGGGCGAACACTTAGTAGTATCACTGGATATGGTTGAAACCAGTTTATCTTGATCCCTGTCGCTGCCCTTCGGTGATGACCGAAAAATTTGAAGTTTGCGATCGCCCCGAAAGAGATTTGTTTCCTTGCCAGTCCCCAATTTCAAAGGTGAAACCAATCTCAAGTCCACAAACTGGGATATTTCAACCTGAACTGATATCAGGAGGTACTTTTGTACGCATCAAAACATCTGGGAAGCCACCTGCTCCCTATGTCAGACATGGAGCTAATTCGCCTGTGGGTAAACCGCAAATCCCCCCGCAACCGGCGCTTTAGCTGGCAGGCGGCCAACCATTTTCGAGTGTTTGTCGCAAAACCGCTGGCACAAGTTACTCTGACAGATGTGGAGACTTTCGCCACAGCGATGAGAGCTCGGAAACTTCCACCGCGTTTCTACCAGCAAACCTTGCTAGCGCTGAAATCGCTGTTCGCCTTCGGCCAGCAAACGAAAATTTTGCCCGCAACACTCCCCCTTCACCGGTGGCCGGTTCTGCGCCGGAATCACTCCAAACTCCTTCGTTTTCAACTTTCTTGGGGTTTCTTAATCTGTTTGTGCTTTTTCTTAGGTCGAATGACGCCGAGGCTGCTGTGGGGACAATCGGTCTCGGCAGGAATCTCGCCCACCCCGAAACGGCTGCCGGAAGTTGCGGCGCTCGATTCACCAGACAAAGGAGAGGATAACATCAAGCGCGATCGATCGCCGGAAACTGCCACCCTGAATTCACCAGAGCCCAGACAGGATAGCAGACTCGATAGCATCGGGCCCGAACGTCGAGTCAAAGCCTTTCTGGACACCATCGCAGCCGCCGAAGGAACCGCTAGCCCCGACGGCTACCGCACCCAGTACACCGGTACAAAATTTGTCAGCTTTCAAGATCATCCCAGGGAAATGAGGTGTGGCCGCCGCTATGGCAAAAAACTCTGTTCCGACGCTGCGGGGCGATATCAGTTTCTCAGCACAACTTGGGACAGATTTGCCAAAAAATTTGGCGTCCGCGATTTCAGCCCAGAAAATCAAGATTGGATGGCTATAGAGTTAATCCGAGAAAAAGGTGCATTAGAAGATATAGAAGCGGGTCGATTGGAGCCAGCAGTCAGAAAACTCGCTTACATCTGGCCTTCTTTTCGCCGTTATGGCGGTTCTGTGGAATCCTCAATCCCCAAACTTGAAGCAATGTACCTGCAAAATTTGGGGATTTACCGGCAAGGATTGGTTGTTAGCAATTAGTTCATTGTTATGGGTTATTTGTTATTTGTTATTAGAACCAACAAATAACAACCAACAAATAACAACTAACTAATAACTATTTATGCTAATTTTCCATCTTCCATGTGAACGATGCGATCGGCAATATCCAAAATTCGGTTATCGTGGGTTACTAACAGAATAGTACAGCCCTGCTCTTTAGCCAGTTGCTGCATCAAATTCACCACTTCGCGACCGGATTTGCTGTCCAGGGCGGCTGTTGGTTCGTCAGCTAAAACAATTTGTGGTTGACTGACCAAAGCGCGGGCGATCGCAACTCTTTGTTTCTGTCCTCCCGACAAATCATCTGGATAATAGTTAATCCGCTGTTCCAGTCCTACTAACTCTAGCATTTTTGCAGAGCGATCGCGCATTTGGGAACGCGACAAATTGCCGTGAACTTCCAAACCCATCTGCACGTTTTGTAGCGCCGTCAAACTGCGGTGCAAGTTGTGCGCCTGAAAAATATAGCCAATTTTCCGCCGCGCCTTTACCAATTGGTCTGAACTCGCTTTGCACATTTCTTGACCGAGAATTTTGAGACTTCCCGATTGACCGGATCTAAGCCCGCCAATCAAAGTTAAAAGCGTAGTTTTTCCCGAACCGGAAGGCCCAGTCATTAGCACAATTTCACCTGCATTAATGTCGAGATTAATGTCAAAAAGTACCTGTTTTCGCAGTTGACCTTGACCGAAGTAGTGGTCGAGTTGGTGCGCGGAAATTATAGGTGCAGGAATCTGTAATGCGTTGGTTGTTGGGTAGAGAGTAGTAGAGTTCATAACTTTTTGGTCTGAGGTTTTAGATTAAAGAATAAATCGCTTTCGTCGCCGACAATGCAGATAAAAAACAAGAGAATGATTACAAAAAATATGTGTGTAGTCAGAACTTGAGAGCCATCCTCAATCATTTGTGAATTTCTTACTCCCTCCCCTTGATAAGGGGAGGGTTGGGGTGGGGTAAAAAATTTACGACTCATTTATGATTGCTATATACAAAATCACGCTTGAATACCCCTTTATTCTTTAGTCCGCGTCGGCGGACTTCGTTTGTGTAGTAGCGGTTTCAACCGCCGAATCTTATTGATTCATTTTCCCTTAAAACATATCTGCCGGGTCGGCTGCTTGCAGCTTGCGAGTAGCAATTGCTCCCGAAATAGTGCACATAATCACGTTCAAAAGTAATACTATAAATGCTCTAAGCAGCGTCATATAAAGCGGTAAATTTGTGGCTTGGCGAGTTAAAGAGTAGAGGCCGAAAGAAACTCCTACTCCCGGCAAAAAGCCAAGGACGGAAAGAATTAGAGCTTCTTCAAAAACGATGCCGAGTAAATAAACATTGCGGTAGCCCATCGCTTTGAAGGTAGCGTATTCTCCCATGTGGTCGCTGACATCGGTTGAGAGAACTTGATAAACAATAATGACACCAACTACAAAACCCATCGCGACGCCTAAATTAAACACAAAGCCGATCGCAGTATTCTTAGCCCAATAGTTTTTCTCAAAATCGATAAATTCTTGTTTGGTTAGTACCTTGACATCCTGCGGTAAATATGCTTTCAAAACTTGTTGAACTTCCACGAGGTCAGCACCGGGTTGCAGTTGAATTAATCCGGCATTGACACTCGCGGCGTTTTGTCTCGCAAACAGGCGCAGGTAATTTTGATCGCTAGTCATCAAAATACCGTCGGCGGCAAAAGATGCTCCAACTGTGAATAAACCGCTGACGTTAATTGTGCGTCGCTCTACCTCAGCTTTAACGGCTTTGCCTTCAGCGATTTGGGCGATCGTTGCTTGGTAGTCTCCCCTAGAAGCTCGATCGAACAACACAGTATCCGGCAACTTAATCGCGCTCAAATTTTGGTTAACTTCTGGAAGCGCAAACGCCGGGTGGTTGGGATTGAAACCCACCACCATCAGCGACGTTTCGCGCCGAGTTTCGGGATTTTTCCAGTTAGCAATTTTCACGTAAAGCGGTTCGGCTGATTTGACACCCGGTACGTTCATTGCTTGATACAATCGGCGTCTGGGGAAGGAAGACAAATTAATCAAATTGCGCGCTTGGGGGTGAATCAAAACTAAGTCTGTTTGCAAGCTTTGATGCAGCCGCGTATTGCTGGTGTAAAGGGCATTTTGAAAGCCTAACTGCATGAACATCAAAACGTCTGCAAAGGCAATTCCTGCTACTGCAACGAGCATTCGCCCTTTGTCGTGGCTCAGTTGCAACCATCCGAGGGAAGTTCTGCGTCTTAATTGTTCTAAGGGTTTGATTAGTGCAATCATAAGATTTTAGATTTTAGATTGGTGATTTTGGATTGAAGAAAGCGACCCGGCGGTTTAAGTCTTCTTAATCTTTAATTTCGCCGATCGCCACTTTGACTTGCAAATTGGTTAATCCCGCTACTTTCTGGCTGGAAGCTTCATCCAAGCGCACTTTTACTTCCACAATTCGACTATCAATATTCGCAGAAGGATCGGTGTTAACAATGTTTTGCCGCTGCACTTGCAAACCAATGTGTTCGACAGTTCCCCGCAATTCGCCCGTCAAAGCATCGCTAGTAATTTTGGCGGTTTGTCCGAGGCGTACTTTGTCCACGTCGCTTTCGTAGATTTCCGCCACAGCCAGCATCTCGCGAGTTTGTCCGAGTTCGACAATGCCGTCGTTTCCGACTCTTTCCCCCGGATGCGTGTGAATTTTCAGGACTTGGGCGTCTCTGGGAGCACGGATGTAAGCTAGATCCAGATTGGCTTTGGCTTGTTTGGCGGCTGAAGCGGCGGAACTGACTTCGGCGGCGGCTGCTGCTATGTCAACGGGACGCACTTCGGCGATGCGATCGAGATTTGCTTTGGCTTCGTCGATTTGCTGTTGTCGAGATTGCTCAACTTGGCTGAGTTTGGCTTGGGCTTCGTTAATCTGCTGTTGGCGGGATTGTTGAATTTGATTTAGTTTGGCTTGGGCTTCGTTAATTTGTTGTTGGCGGGATTCCTGAATTTGATTCAGTTTTGCCTTTCCTTCGTTGATTTGCTGTTGGGCTGTTTCGGCGGCGAGGCTTTTGCTGTCGCTAGTTGAAGCGGAAATTGCTCCTTGTTCATACAGTTGGGAGTAGCGCTGATCCTCGCTTATGGCGTTGCGGAGTTCGGCTTGTAGACGGGCAATTGTGGCTTGTTGGGTTTGAATTTCACCTTGCTGTTCGGCCCTGATGCGGGCAATTGTGGCTTGTTGCGCTGCAATTTCGGTGCTGCGATCGATTTCTAGACGCGCCACGATCGCTTGTTGCGCTGTGATTTCGTTGCTGCGATCGGCTTGTAAGCGGGCAATGGTGGCTTTCTGGGCTTGAATTTCGCCGTTTTTGGCTCCAGCTTTGACTTTTGCTAGGTTTGCCTCGGCGACGCGCACTTGTTCTTGAGCTTGGTCGAGGGCTGCTTGCAGGCGATCGCGGCTGTCCAAAATTGCGATCGCCTGACCTGTTTTCACCCTGTCTCCTTCTTTGACTAAGAGTCGATCGATCCGGTTTCCTTCCGCTGCACCGGAGGCGGAGACTTTAATTACTTCTCCTCTGGGTTCCAGTCGCCCCAAGGCTGTAACTGTGGTTAATTGGGAAGCTGCGACGGCTGCTGCTGCGGCTACTGCGTTGGGATCGGGTATGCGCGATCGCCAGATCGTGTAGCCTGTGGTTCCCGCTGCCCCCAGGGTTGCTACTGCTGCCACAACTAGGAGTTGTTTAACTAGGGATGGAGTTGAGGATAAGCCGTCCGCTGTTGGTTGGTGTACCATGACATACCTCTTTGTGAGAAAATAAAACTAAACGGTTTAGTTCCGATATCTTCTAATACTAAACCGTTCAGTATAATGATGTCAAGAGCCCAAATAAAAATTACAGAAGCAAGGTATGGCAAGGACAAAACCGATCGAAGCAGACGCAGCAGGAGGTGACAAAACCGAGCAAATCCTGCAAGGTGCGATGCAAGAATTTTTAGCCCATGGCTACGCGGGGACGAGTATGGACAAGGTAGCGAAGACGGGGGGAGTTTCCAAAGCCACGGTTTACAGCTATTTTCAAGATAAAGAAGGATTATTCGCGGCTTTGGTACAGCGGCTGGCGCGAGAAAAAGTCCATTTTACAATTCTGGATGAAGAACCCGCCGTAGCGCTGCGATTCGCTGCCACAACTATATTGGATCAGGCGACCCAGGAACCTGAATATCTCAATTTTGTGAGGTTAGTGATTGCGGAATCAGGGCGTTTTCCCCAGCTAGCGCAGACTTTTGTGAAAAACTTAGCTAAACCGGGTATCGAGCGGCTAGCGGAATATTTGGCATCGCATCCAGAGTTAAAATTGCCCGATACCGAGGCAACGGCGCGGATTTTTATCGGAGCTTTGGTATATTTTCAGTTAATGCAGCATATGATGCACGGTAAAGAAATTATCCCAATGGAGCGCGATCGATTGATCGATGGTCTGCTGCACTTGATTTTACCCCCGCAGTCCAATTCCTAAGTGCGATGACAAAATCTAGGAATTTTATTTGACGATTATTTAAATGCCATAAAGAGCGAGATCCCTTTATGGCTGCGATCGCAGGTTTTAGTCAGGTGTTTTTCCTAACCTTTCCCTCAATTCCTCAGCCGATAACTGCGGCAGTTGTTCTACAAACAATGTCAATTCTGCCACAGGCAATGCCAATAAATTAGTAACGGCTGTAGGCAGAATATCGCCCAATTCAGGCGATCGTATTTGCAACGCACTTTCAGCTAACAATTTAACCGCTGCTTCCCGCCCCGATTCATCGACTGTCAGCATCGATATTGCCAGCAACAGCACTGTAAATTCCGCTGCAGCTAACTTGGATATTGGAGATAGAAAAGCAGTCATTTTTGGACTTAATTCTCCAAATCTAACTCGCAGAAAATTTTCTAAGATTAAGCGCTGTTGTTCTTGTCTCCCTTGTTCTAGTCCTTGTTCTAGCCCTTGTTCTAGCCCTTGTTCTAGTCCCTGTTCTAGTCCTTCTTCTCTAGCTTGTTGCTGTGCTGCTTGTATTTGTTGTTGAAAAAGTGGTGCAATGGCCATAATTAACTCCCGCTCTTCTGGCTCTAATTCTTGTGGCGCATCGGTTACTAAATTTGACTGTAACCGATACAGCAATTCTAGCGCGATAATCCGCAACGGATCGTCTGTTGCTAAAGCGCTCAATTGGGAAATAGCCCTTTGCTGCACTCCCCCTTTGCCCAAAATCCTCAACCACAGGGTGTCGGGAGTTTCTGGCAACTGGTGAATCGCCACAATTGCAGTCCGCAAAGATTCACCCAAAAAATAAATTCCCTGCATCCAATTCTCTGTGTCTGGTATCGCATTAAAGCTATCTACCAATGCTTTCGATGCTGTGGGCATCAAAATCCAAAGTTTGGGTAACTGAGCATCATCATAGCGAGTATTTTCTCTCCTAAATTTTCGCTCCAATTCACCTCGCACGTCCAATAACTTGCCCAGACAGCTACAAATTTCGCTGACGTTTGCCGGATTGCGAAACGGTTCAAAAATTGCAGTTGTGCTTGCCATTTTTCCCAACAATCCCAGAGTTTCTGAGTATTCTGGAATTCCGGTGCTGGGAGTGAAATAAACATCGATTTCTCGGACTTCCGAAGTCACATCGCGACCGATATTAACCGTTCCGATCGGCGAAAGCAATTCTTCCAGAAATTCTTTGGCAAAGAGATCGTGAATAAATCGCGTCATAAGAAATTATTTCAAACACTAAATAGATTTTTTAGCCGTTTTCTCACCCATTCTACAGGATTTTCATCCTCTTCTGCTGCATCTACCAATTCCATTTCTCGCAATAATTGCTGTCTCTCGCTGAGTTCTTCTTTGTGTTTGACTATTTCTTTGATAATCTGTTCAGATAAATCCGGTCGTTCAGTTAAAACTTTCTGGAAGCCTTCTTTATTGATTGCAAACAAAATTGTTTCTTCCAAAGCTCTTACCGAAGCAGTTCTGGGGATTCCCAACATCAAAGAAAGTTCCCCGAGAAACTGACCAGTACCGAGGTTATTCAGATGTTTGTCAATAGCTTCTACAAAAACTTCTACTGAACCTGAAAGAATCATATAAAAAGCATCTCCGGGGTCGTTTTCGTGAAACAAATATTCTTGCGATCGCAGCCGTTTGCGGTATCCAACTTCAATCAATTGCCGCAATTCAAGATCAGTCAGGTTTTCAAAGTATTCTACCTCTCGTAGCAAACAGCTAAGGGACGATGGCTTTTTCAGTTTCTCTGCAAAAATTGGCGGTTTTTGCTCATTTTCCGAGTAACTGTTCGGGAGGTCAATTGCAGTTTCTTTTTTGTTGAACATTGACAACAGAACTTCGGGGTTTTGCAAATAAATTTCTCTGTCATTGAACGGAAATTCGATTTTCTGGTGGCGGAAATTGTATTCAATTGCAAAATTCAAAGAACTTTTAATTATTTCTCTTTCAGTCGGCTTGTCCGTCCAAACTAAAAGTTCAAATTTAAAACTATCATCACCAAACTCGACAAACAATACTTTCGGATTCGGTTCGTACAAGACTCCAGCTTCTGCGTAAGCAATATTTAACAGAGTTTCTGTCACTAACAGCGGGTTACTATTCTCCGCTACTTCTACGGGAACTCGCAGACAGAGTAGGGAGTTTTCGTAACTCCAATTAACAATTTTGTTGCTAATCATTTTGCTGTTAGGAACTATGACGCTAGAGTCTTCAGTGGTTTGGATGATGGTCGATCGAATCGAGATTTTTTTGACGATTCCCATTAATCCTTCTAATTCCACAAAGTCTCCGACTTTCACAGGCCTGTCTAAAAGTAGCGTTAAGCCGCTGACAAAATTAGTTGTTAAATCTTGGATTCCGAAGCCGATTCCGACTCCCAATCCCCCCGCAACAACTGCAAAAGAAGCGAGGTTGAAGCCGATGCTTTGGATGGCGACTATCACCCCCAAAGCTACTATTAAATACCCAATAATTACTGCGATTGCCTCCCGATTTCCCTCGTCAATTCCCAGTCGGACTAACAAGCGTTCTTTAAGAAAGTTTGTAAAAGATCGTGCTATCACAAGGATAGCCATAAACAATACAATCAGTTCCACCAGTGACTGCAAGGATACTGGATTTTCACCTATTTTAAATAGGGTAGTGGTAAATATTTGCGAGATCTGTGTCAATACTTCTTCGGGTATTGTATTTAATTTAAATTCAGCCAAGAAGGTTTTTTGTGTGGTCATTTTTTAAGGAAAGTAGTATAAAATAAAGTTCTCAGTACCCAATGTAAAAATACAATACTGAGATCGTTATCATAAATTTTAACCTGTTTTTAGAGTAAAAAAAGTGAAGTCGTTAGATAGAGATGTGGTTCCTCATAATACGCAGTTATCCCTCTTGCCAATTTTTCGGATACCTGGTCTTCGCAGGCCTGCGGTTAGTGTGCCACTTTTTCGCGATCCGAGAGCCGACTCATCTATTGTTAAAGCGATCGCTCTACTAACTTTAGTCAACATTAACTCGATTCGATTTTATCATACTCTCCACTATTTTTTTTTGAAGTCCCGTTATCAACTTAAGCAGGGATTATTCAATGACTATTTAAGTGGACAAGTCAAATATCCAAGTATTACAATGATTTTAACTGGTGGGAGAGATACTGCTATTACTCTGCCAATTGCGTCCGTCTTGTGTATTTCTAAGTGAAAATTTAACCGATCTAGCTAAAATTGATAACGTTCCAAGAATACTTGGCCTTCTACCGACATGGCGGACAAACTATAACTTAATCGCATTTGTCAATCCGTAATTTTACTTAAAATGCTGCTTGTTTAGGAGTGGAAAATTGGCGATTTGAGGGTAGGTGGGCATAAATATGGCGATCGCCATGATTCCTCGATCGCCCAAATCTTAGTTTCCCCCCCCAAAAAATCTGAGTAAATTATGAGCATAATTGCTGATTGACAAATGCTTCCCTAGCTTAGGTTGTCACCAATGTACTACCCATAGGATTGATTAGCAATAGAATTGATGAGAAATAGAAATACTTGGCGATACATCTGAATAATTAAGGGAAATAGTGTCGCAAGGGATACATATATCGCAGATTGAAAGCCTAATTGTCGCGCTAATGAACGTTTTCTTCAGTACCCAAATAGGAAAAAAGGAAAACCTTGCGAGCCCGTAATTGGAAAGAAGTTCTAGAATTATAGCTGAAATCCACTAGCCAACATGAGCAAATTCCCGCCAGATAAAAACCAACCGCCACAGCAAGAGAGCACAACAGCACAGGTATTGCGACAGGCTCACTTCGACGCTTTTTTTGCAGGTGCCAACGCCGGACTGATGATTTTAGACCGCCAACTCCGGTACGTCCAAATTAACGAAGCTATGGCAGAGATCAATGGCATTTATGTGGCAGACCATATTGGTAGGTCGCTGTGTGAAGTGCTGCCTGAATTGGCTGCGACGGTGGAACCAATGCTGCAAGGCATTCTGGATACGGGCAAGCCAATTCTCGACTATGAAGTAGTGGGTGAAACTCCGAAACAACCGGGCATCCTGCGCTATTGGCAAGCATCTTACTATCCTTTGCGGGATGAAAATGACCTGGTTTTTGGTGTTGGTGCCCTTGTAATTGAAGTTAGCGATCGCAAGCGGGCAGAACAAAAGCAGGCACGACTGACGGCAATTTTGGAAGCAACTTCCGACTTAGTAGGAGTTGTGGATGCGGCTGGGCATAGCGTCTATCTCAACAAAGCCGGACAGGAAATGCTGGGGATGCCTCCAGAGGAAGCACGATCGCCGTTTACTATAGATTCTGTATTAGCTCCCTCGGCACAAGCAAAGTTCCACAACGAAATAATTCCCACCGCCTTGCGAGAGGGTAGGTGGGCGGGTGAAATCCTATTTTTGTCACGCGATGGGGAAGAAATTCCAGTCTCCCAGGTTTTGATCGTTCACAAAACCGCAGCGGGTGAAGTCGAGTTTATTTCCACTATTGTGCGGGATATTCGCGAACAGCAGGCTGCGCTGCGCGATCGCAAAAAAGCAGAGGAAGAACGGCAATTGCTCGCTACAACGATCGAGAATAGCCGTGACTTTATTGGCGTTGCCTCAATGGAGGGTCGCCCTATACTGGTGAATCAGGCGGGTCTGGATTTGGTGGGACTCAGTAGTTTGGAGGAAGCCAAAACCAAACACATTACCGACTTCTTCATGGCAGAAGATTTGGACTTTGTACAGCAGTCTATTCTGCCTGTAATAATGCAAGAGGGAAGTTGGCGGAGTGATTTCCGCTTCAGACATTTCCAGACAGCTCAACCCATCCTGGTAGATTACACCCTATTTCTGATTAAACATCCAGAGACTAATGAACCCGTAGGGATTGCCAGTATTACGCGGGATATTCGCGGTCGCAAAACCGCAGAAGATGTCCTCAAACAAAGTGAAGAACGGTTTCGTTCTTTGATGGAAGCCACTGCTCAAATTATTTGGATCTGCAATGCGGACGGCGAAATGGCGATCGAGCAACCTACTTGGAGTGCATTTACAGGACAGACATTTGATGATTACAAGGGAGGGGGTGGGATCAAGGCTATCCATCCAGACGATCGCTCGTCTATGGTTACTGCCTGGTCAACTGCTATTGCTAATCGATCGCTCTATGAAGTTGAATTCCGTATGCGCCGCTATGACGGCGAATATCGGTACATGAGTTGTCGTGGTGTACCAATTCTGAACGCGGATGGTTCAATTCGGGAATGGGTTGGGGCTAATACAGATATTACCGATCGCAAACAAGCTGAAGAAGCTTTGCGCCAACAGCAAGCTGCGCTGCGCGAACGCAACCTCTTGCTGAGCTCTATTTTGGAAAGTACGCCAGACATAATTGTGGTTAAAGACCGGGAAGGCCGATATGTTGCCCTTAATTCCGAGGTAGCAAACTCCTTTTACGGTAGACCCATTGAGCAAATCATCGGCAAAGATGATTCGGAACTTCTTCCTTCTGCTACTGCCGTTGTAATAATGGCAAAAGACCGCGAACTCATGGAAGCAGGCATTACTGAAACCTACGAAGAAGAGGTTTTTAATGGTAAGGAGACCACTTCTTTTTTAACAACAAAAGCCCCTTGGCGAGACGCTCAGGGCAATATTCTCGGCCTGATCGCCATAGCGCGAAATATTA
Organism: Microcoleus sp. N9_B4; assembly: GCF_036701635.1. Lineage (NCBI taxonomy): Bacteria > Bacillati > Cyanobacteriota > Cyanophyceae > Oscillatoriales > Microcoleaceae > Microcoleus > Microcoleus sp. N9_B4. Next base: position 119,177 of record NZ_JAUBRC010000015.1, read on the forward strand.
ACGATCGCAAACAAGCGGAAGAAGCTCTGCGCGAACGCAACGATCTGCTGAACTCGATTCTGGAAAGTACGCCAGACATCATTGTGGTTAAAGACCGGGAAGGGCGTTATGTTGCCATGAACTCCAATTTGGCAAACTTCTTAGGCAAGCCAATTGAGGAAATCATCGGCAAAGATGATTGGGAATTACTGTCGCCTGAGAGTGCTCGTGAAATGATCGCAAAAGATCGCGACATCCTGGCAGCAGGAATCACTGAGATTTACGAGGAAGATGTCTCTCAGGGTGAAACCACTAAGACGTTTTTGACGACAAAGGCTCCTTGGCGGGATGCTAATGGCAATATCCTCGGCATCATCGGCACTACACGAGATATTAGCGATCGCAAACAAGCGGAAGATGCGATCAAACAAAGCGAAGAACGCTATCGTTCGCTAATCCTTGCCTCGTCCCAAATTGTCTGGACAGCGGATGGTGAAGGAAGATGCCCGGATCAACCGAGTTGGAGAGCTTACACCGGACAAACCGAAGCTGAGGTAATTGGTTTGGGCTGGTTGGATGCAATTCACCCGGACGATCGCGAACGAACGAATCAGGTGTGGATGGAAGCAGTGCAAACGAAAAGCCTGTATGACATAGAATACCAAATCCGCGCAGCGGATGGAAACTATCGTTATTTTCAAGTTAGAGGCGTACCCATTCTGAATGAAGATGGCAGCATCCGGGAGTGGGTTGGCATTTGCACCGATATCCACGATCGCAAACAAACAGAAATCGTACAGGCAAAAGCCAAGGAAGCCGCAGAAGCAGCTAGTCGGGCTAAAAGTGAATTCCTTGCCAACATGAGCCACGAATTGCGGACTCCCCTTAATGGCATCATGGGATACGCACAGATTCTTCAGCGTTCCAAAGTCTTGAATGAAGAAGAGCGATCGCGCATTGATGTTATTTATCAGTGCGGTTCGCATTTACTGACCTTAATCAATGATATTCTCGATTTGTCGAAGATTGAAGCACAGAAAGTGGAACTCATGCCCACGGATTTTCATTTCCCGGCGTTCCTGCAAGGTGTCGCAGAAATGTGTCGCATCCGAGCTGAACTAAAGGGAATTCACTTCCATTTTCCATCAAGCCCCGAACTCCCGATCGGTATTCGTGCGGATGAAAAACGCTTGCGACAAGTGTTAATTAATCTTTTAAGCAATGCTATTAAATTTACGGATGAGGGCACTGTTACTTTTATAGTCAGTTTTGCCACAGAAGAAAAAATTCGCTTTGAAATACGCGATACAGGTACCGGTATTGCACAGGATCAACTCCAAGCTATCTTTCAGCCCTTCGAGCAGGTAGGAGATCGCAGGCGGCAGACGGAAGGTACGGGATTGGGACTGGCAATTAGCAAAAGGATTGTAGAACTAATGGGCAGTACCATTCAGGTTCAAAGTGAGATGAATGTTGGCAGTATTTTCTGGTTTGATGTCAATCTATCTCAAGCCGATGAATGGGTGAAAACTTCTCAAGTTGACCATCGCGGGCAGATTATCGGCATCAAAGAGCGCCAACCTAAGATTGTGGTTATTGATGACAAATGGGCTAACCGTTCGGTAATTAGCAATTTGCTCAGTCCGATCGGCTTTGAGGTGTCTGAAGCGAACGATGGGCAGGAAGGCTGGGAAAAAATTCTGGAGGTGCAGCCAGATTTAATCGTTACCGACTTACTAATGCCTGAACTAGATGGCTTCGAGCTAATTAAGCGGGTTAGAGAATCGGAAAATTTCAAAGACATCATCATTATTGTATCTTCTGCCAGCGTATTTGAAACCGATCAATACAGAAGTTTAGAAGCAGGAGGCAACACTTTTATTCCCAAACCTGTTCAAGCCACGGAACTCCTGCAAAAAATACAACAGTATCTTGATTTGGAATGGGTTTATGAAGCTAATGAAGAGCCACTGGCGATCGGCTCAGACACCAACGAGCTAATTGCCCCGCCTGCTACAGAAATGGAAATGCTATACGAGCTGGCTATGAAAGGAAATTTTTTACAAATAGTTAAGCAGGCGGTATTACTTGAAGCAATAGACCCAAAATACATTCCCTTTGCTAAAATATTGCATCAGATGGCAAAGGACTTTCAAGACGAAGAGATTTTAACGTTTATTCAGTCCTACAAGTAAGGTTTATGAATTCAGAAATTCAAGCACATGGTACGATTCTTATAGTTGATGACAATTCAGCTAACTTAGGTGTATTATCTGATGCCTTAAGCCAAGAAGGATTTGAAGTTCGGGTTGCGAAATCTGGAAAAATGGCACTAGAGCGAGTCAAATATGCTCTACCAGATCTAATCTTACTAGATGTCATGATGCCAGAGATTGATGGATTTGAAACCTGTCGTCGATTACAGGCTAATCCAGAAACTAAACAGATTCCCGTTATATTTATGACTGCGCTCTCGGATACGGCAAATAAAGTTGAAGGGTTTCAGCTTGGGGCTGTAGATTATATTACCAAACCCTTCCAACAGGAGGAAGTCTTAGCTCGTGTCAAACTGCATTTAAAGCTTCATGTTCTAGCCGATAAATTAGAAGAAAAAAATACATTACTGGAGGAAAAAGTTAGAGAAGTCAGCCAAGCCTACGGTGATTTACAACAAATGCAACTTAAGTTAATCCAAAGCGAGAAAATGTCCGGCTTAGGCCAAATGGCGGCTGGGATTGCTCATGAAATAAATAACCCTATAAATTTCATCTCTGGCAATCTGGGTTATGCCCAAGAGTACGCTCATAACTTACTAAAAATTATACACCTTTATCAAGAAGATTATGTAAATCCCACCCCTCGAATTCAAGCAGCTATGGATGAAATAGAACTGGAATTTCTGGAGGAAGATTTTATAAAAGTTCTTAACTCAATCAACTTAGGAACGCAGCGCATCCAGGAGATTGTCAAGTCTATGCGAATCTTTTCTCGCCTGGATGAGGCAGACGTGAAAGCAGTAAATATTCATGAAGGAATTGATAGTACACTCACCATCCTGCATCATCGTTTAAAAGCAAAACCCGAGCATCCTGAGATTGAACTAATAAAAAATTACGGTCAGCTTCCACCAGTAGAATGCCATGCCGGACAACTCAATCAAGTGTTCATGAATATTCTTTCCAATGCCATTGATGCTTTAGATGAATCGAATCAGCAGCGTTCCTTTGCAGAAATGAAACAACACCCGAACCGCATTCAAATTTCTACAAAAGTCATTGACGAGAATTGGGTTGCTATTCATATTAGTGACAACGGTCGGGGAGTTTGCGAAACTTTACAACAGAAACTATTTGACCCTTTTTTTACCACCAAACCTATCGGTAAAGGAACTGGTTTGGGGTTATCTATCAGTTACCAAATTATCGTTGAAAAGCATGGGGGCAGATTATACTGCCAGCCTGGATTAGGAAAGGGAATAGAATTCGTCATTGAAATTCCTATTCGGCAGCAAGCTTGTAAAGCTGCTTAGTTTCCCGGTGCAATGTCTCTTACGAACTTTGGTTAATTTCTCGCTGACAGCGGGGACGACAAGGTGTTCCTGTGCAAATAAAGCCTGCTGGCATATTTTTAAAGACGCTGCTGCGAGCTCCGATTAAAGCGTTAGCACCGATTTCGACACCAGGGCCAATGAAGCAGTCGGCGGCAATCCAAACGCCGTTATTAATGATCACAGGTGCTGTGATTAAGCCAAAGGCGGGGTCTTGAGGGTCATGAGTGCCGGTGCAGAGGTAGCTTTTTTGAGAAATGACGCAGTGTTTGCCGATCGCAATTCGATCGAGACTGTACAATACAACATCATCTCCGATCCAACTGTAGTCTCCGATTGCAATTTTCCAAGGATAGGTAAAACGAGCCGTAGGGCGGATAATTACCCCAGAACCTATTTTCGCTCCAAATAACCGCAGCAAGCCGCTTCTGATGCCGTTAAAAGGGTGTGGAGTGAGGGGAAATGCGATCGCCTGGACGAACCACCAAACCAAAATTAGCCAAGTAGGCTTTCCTCGATCGAACTTTGATTGGTTGTACAGCCGCAAATCAACCAAAGATTCCCCTGTTAAAATATTTGCGTGATTGTCGTTAATTGGACGATCGTTTATTTCAGAATTTGGGGAATTTGCGCTCAAATTTTCCGGATATTGGTTTGGATTTGGTATATAATCGGTCATTGATAGTTAATTTAATGTTTAATTTAAAATCGAGTTTAACCTTAAGGACTGCTGCATGATATTTCCAGTGAGGGACAATTTTGAGTCTGAAAACGCCAAGGAACTCGCACAATGCGAGAATACAAATCCCAGAATTGGCAAAGTGCGACTTTTACAAACAGCATTGGTACTGCTTAGCAGCTTTTTTGTAGCAGAGTTAATCGCCGCACTTAATTCTCATAGTTTGTCCCTATTAGCAGATGCGGGTCACGTTTTTTCAGATGTAGCCGCTTTAGCAATAACTTTGACAGCGACTTGGTACTCATCACTAAAAAGAAGTAAACCTGTAGATTGTGCGATCGCACGATCGCCAATCCCGGAACGAGGGGAAATCATTGCTGCTTTAATTAATAGTATCAGTTTAGTTGCGATCGCCCTGTGGATTGCAGGAGAGTCGATCGACCGCTTGCTGTCTCCAACCCCCGAAGTAGAAGGGCTGCCGATGTTAATTACCGCCATAGTCGGTTTAAGCATCAACTCAATCAATGCTTGTTGCTTGCATTCCTGCTGTCACGGCGACTTGAACCTCAAAAGCGCGTTTCTCCACGCAGTTGCCGACATATTTTCGTCGGTTGGAGTAATTTTAGCTGCGATCGCCGTAGCGTGGCTGCACTGGAATTGGGCTGACGGCTTAATTAGCTTGCTAGTCTCTGCATCAATTATTTTATTAACTCTACCATTGCTAATCGAAAGCATTCAATTACTGATGGGAAAAGTATCAGCAATATCCGCCAGTCAACAGCCTTGCGATTGCGAAAAAGTCAGCGCCGAAAAACTGCTTTTCCCCTCACTAGAAGAACTGATCGAGTAACATCTCTTCATCCGCGTTCATCTGCGTATATCCGTGCCGATCCGCTGCCATCTGCGGTTAAAATTCCCAAGTAATGCTGAACTCATGGCAAAGATCCTACTTTTCCGACTTTACGATCCGACTTTTCTGACTTTACAGAGGCATGGGCCCGAAGCAATGATAGAGACAGGGAAAGTAAACCCACGATGTCTAGATTGTAAAGATATCGTAAACCAGCAGAGTTGTGTTGCGGAGTATATATAAAAATATGCTATAAAAGATATGTCTTTAGGATGATACATTTAAGTTGTAACCACCAATTCCCACGCGAGGCCAGTGAAAGCCCACTTCATATCAGGACTTCCCCGATCTGGCTCTACTTTACTTGCAGCATTGCTACGGCAAAATCCTCGTTTTCATGCAGCTATGACTTCCCCAGTTGGGGGTTTAGCTGAGCGAATGTTGGAAGCTATGAGCGAAGATAATGAGTTTTCGGTGTTTATTTCGGCACAACAAAAACGGGCGCTGATTCTGAGCATCTTTTCGGCCTATTATCACCCGCAAGCTGACCAAGAAGTAATCTTCGATACTAATCGCCTATGGTGCAGCAAGTTGCCATTAATTCTGGAATTATTTCCCCAAGCAAAAGTAATCTGCTGTGTCAGAAATATTGCCTGGATTATGGATAGCATCGAACTGCTAATTCGGCGCAACGCCTTTGACATTTCCCGGTTATTTAATAATCCAGCCGAACGAGCTACAGTTTATAGCCGCACCGAAGCATTAAGTCAAGGTTCGCGTTTAGTGGGTTATGCTTATAACGCCCTCAAAGAAGCATTTTACAGCGAACAGAGTGCATCTCTCCTATTGGTTGATTACGATTTATTAACCAAAGGGCCGGAGAAAACGATGTCGTTGATTTATCAATTTCTCGGCGAAGAGCCTTTTGAACATGATTTTAATCATGTTGAATATCAAGAGCCGGATTTTGATAATAAACTGCAAACAAAAGGGTTACATCAAGTTCGTTCTCAAGTTGAGTTTAAACCGAGAACAACAATTTTACCTCCCGATTTGTTTGAGTGATGGCTTATCTTTTTGGACAGAGGCTACAAATAGCCGCGCTAGTGCGATCGTAGCAAAAGCCAAATAAACCGTCAAACCTTGACCGTGACTGTAACATTGACAACACTAAGTAAAAATCAACGGGTAATCTACAATGACCAACCAAATAATTTTCGTGGACTCCTCAGTACAGGACTATCAAAGCCTAATTAACAACGCCGATGCCGCTCAAATTTTCATTTTAAATGAAAATTTGAGCGGCATCGAACAAATTACCAATACCTTAGCCAATCAAAAAGATATTGAATCTGTACAGATACTTTCTCACGGTAGCGAAGGCAGTTTAAAACTCGGTACTGATATACTCAATGAGAAGGATATAGAAAATTTCAACACTCAGCTAAAACAGTGGGGAAATTCCCTGACTGAAAATGGCGACATCCTCTTATATGGATGCGACGTAGCCGCCGGAGAAACTGGCAAGAATTTTGTCAAACGATTGAGCGAACTCACCGGGGCAGATGTCGCAGCCTCTAACGACTTAACCGGAAATCAAGCATTAGGGGGTGACTGGGATTTAGAAATAGTAACAGGCGAGATAGAAGCTGCCGTGCCCTTTAATCGGGAGGCGATGAAAGATTATGAATATACACTAGCTAACTTTAATGTCACCGTAGCAGCAGATGATGGCACTGGCACTGTAGCAGGCACATTAAGCAAAGCCATTTTAGATGCGAATGCCGCAGCCGGGGATGACACAATTACCCTCAGCACAAATGTCACTGTTACAGGGGTGATGCTGACCCTAGTTAACAGCAACATTGATTTTATTGGCAATAACTTTAGTGTCGATGGCGGTAATGCTTTTCGTCCCTTCTTTGTCAAGTCGGGAACCGTCAATTTCTCCAACATGACTGTCACCAACAGCAAAGCCCAAGGAGGGAGTAGTTATCGAGGTGGTGGCGGTGCGGGTATGGGTGGCGGTTTATTCGTCTATGATGGCACTGTCGGTATCAACAACGTTACTTTTAGCAATAACAGCGCGATCGGCGGTAATGGTCAACAAGCAGGTTTGAGCAACGGTGGTGCCGGAATGTTCGGCAACGGTGCCAACCTTGGCGGCGGCGGGCTATTTGCAAGCAGCACTAGCACTGCTGGTGCTTATGGAGGTAACGGCAATTACGGCGGCGGTATTAGCGCTTTCGGCGGCGGCGGTAGCTACGTCGGCGTCGGCGTCGGCTTCGGCGGCGGCTTCGGCGGCGGCGGCAGCGATGGAAGTTTCGGCTTCGGCGGCGGCGTCGGTGGCTTCGGCGGCGGCGGCAGCTACGGCGCTTACGGCGTTTACGGCGGCTACGGTGGCGGCGGCGGCGGCAGCGATGGAAGTTTCGGTGGTAGCAGCGGCGGCGGCTTCGGCGGCGGCGGCGGCGGCACCGGCGGCACCGACCTCGGCGGCGGCGGCGCTGGTATGGGGGGTGCCATCTTCATCCGCACGGGCTCTTTAACCCTCAACAACGCCACCTTCAGCAGCAATACCGCCACAGGTGGCACGGGTTTCAATGCTGGCCAAGGCAAAGGTGGGGCAGTTTTTGCCATGCAGTCCATCAATGCCGACCCGGTTAATGGCAGTACCCAAGGAATGCCCTCTACCTTACCTACTGTCACCACATTTGGAGCCACCTTTACCGGCAACACCGCCTCCAACCAAGCTGGCACTCCCGGTGCTAACACTCCCAGCGGTGGTGTCGGCAATAGCCAAGACAATAACGATGTTTACGGCACTATTACTGGCAATACTTCCCCCGTCCTTGCCGATACCGTTGTCACCCTCACTGCCATCCTAGAAGATGCAGTTGCACCCACTGGCGCAGTCGGCAACCTCATCTCATCTATTGCAGCCATACCTACAAACATCACCGACCCCGACACTGGCGCAGTAGCAGGCATCGCCATCACCGCCGCCGACACGACTAACGGCAGTTGGTTTTACACCATAGATGGCGGTACTACTTGGACTGCTTTGGGCGCAGTATCCAATACCAATGCTCGCTTACTAGCAGCAGATGCGAACACCCGCATCTACTTCCAACCTAGCGCCGACTACAACGGTACTGTCACCAACGGCATCACCTTCCGCGCCTGGGATAGCATCTCTGGCACCAACGGCGGCACCGCTGACACTAGCACCAACGGCGGTATCACCGCCTTCAGCACTCTCACCGACACCGCAGATATCACCGTTACCGCAGTTAATGACATTCCCAGCTTCACCGCTACCAACCCAACCGCAGTTAATGAAGACGCAGGAGTGCAAACCGTAGCGGGTTGGGCAACATTCAGCCCAGGAGGGGGTGCGGATGAAGTCACACAAACGGCCACATATACCGTTAGTAATATCGGGACTCCTGGCTTATTTGCGGTGGCTCCAGCCATAGATGCCAACGGTCAACTCACCTACACTCCTGCGGCTGATGCTAATGGTACTTCCACCTTTGATGTTGCAGTTCAAGATAACGGCGGTACTGCTAACGGGGGTGTTGATACTTCCGCAGTACAAAACTTTACTATTACTGTTAATTCTGTTAATGACAAACCCAGTTTTAGTAACGCTGGCGACCAAATTTTAACAGCTTGGACAAACACAGTTCAAACAGTTAGTAACTGGGTAAATAGTGTTACTTTCGGCCCCGCCAATGAATCAACTCAAACAGTCCTCAACTACTTGCCTATTACTAACAACAACAACACCTTATTTACAACTCAACCAAGTGTAGCAACCAATGGCACACTGACCTACACTCCTAGCGGTAAACCCGGTACTGCTACCGTAACTGTGCAACTTCAAGATAACGGCGGCACAGCCAATGGTGGTGTTGACCTTTCCGACATAGCTACCTTTAATATCACCATTCCCGTACCGAAAGTTAACCTCACTGCCAGCACAACTACTGCTAGTGAAGCCGGGAAAACAGCTATTACTTTTACCGCTACTGCCGAAGGTAATGTTGTCGGCGCTCAAACCATTGATTTAGCCTTAACGGGTACTGCTAGTGCTGCTGATTTTACTGGTGCTATTCCTACTCAAATAACCATCCCAGATGGCAGTAATACGGGACAAGTAACTATCACAGTTAATGATGATTTTCTTGTCGAAGGTACGGAAACAGCTACTTTAACAATTAGCAACCCGTCAACAGGGGTAGCATTAGGAACTACCACTAACCAAAGTGTGACGATTGCTGATAACGATACGAAAGGCATCACTGTCACACCCACCACAGGATTAACCACCACCGAAGCCGGGGGAACTGCTAATTTTACAGTAGTTTTAAATAGTCAACCAACGGCCGATGTCACCATTCCATTAACTAGCAGTAACACCGCTGAAGGTACGGTAGATAAATCCAGTTTAACTTTCACAGCAGCTAACTGGAATGTGGCACAAACAGTCACAGTTACAGGAGTAGATGATTTAGTAGTCGATGGGAATATTGCCTACAACATTGTCACTGCGGCGGCCACCAGTACCGATACTAATTACAGTGGTGTTGATGCTGCTGATGTTGCAGTTACTAATAGTGATAACGATACGAAAGGCATTACTGTCACACCCACCACAGGTTTAACTACAACTGAAGGCGGAGGAACTGCTACATTTACAGTACAATTAAACACTCAACCAACGGCTGATGTTACCATTCCATTAACTAGCAGTAATACCGCTGAAGGTACGGTAGATAAATCCAGTTTAAGTTTCACAGCAGCTAACTGGAATGTGGCACAAACAGTCACAGTTACAGGCGTAGATGATTTAGTAGTCGATGGGAATATTGCCTACAATATCATCACTGCTGCTGCTACGAGTACCGATACTAATTACAACGGTGTTAATGCTACGGATGTTGCAGTTACTAATACTGATAACGATACGAAAGGCATCACTGTTACACCCACCACAGGATTAACAACTACGGAAGCCGGGGGAACTGCTAATTTTACAGTAGTTTTAAACACTCAACCTACAGCCGATGTCACTATCCCATTAACTAGCAGTAACACCGCCGAAGGTACGGTAGATAAAACCAGTTTAACCTTCACTTCGGCTAACTGGAATGTGGCACAAACAGTCACAGTAACGGGTGTAGATGATTTAGTTGTTGATGGGAATATTGCCTACAACATCTTAACGGCTGCGGCCACCAGTACCGATACTAATTACAACGGTGTTGATGCTACGGATGTTGCAGTTACTAATACTGATAACGATACGAAAGGCATCACTGTTACACCCACCACAGGATTAACAACTACGGAAGCCGGGGGAACTGCTAATTTTACAGTAGTTTTAAACACTCAACCTACAGCCGATGTCACTATCCCATTAACTAGCAGTAACACCGCCGAAGGTACGGTAGATAAAACCAGTTTAACCTTCACTTCGGCTAACTGGAATACTCCCCAAACAGTCACAGTAACGGGTGTAGATGATTTAGTTGTTGATGGGAATATTGCCTACAACATCTTAACGGCTGCGGCCACCAGTACCGATACTAATTACAACGGTGTTGATGCTACGGATGTTGCAGTTACTAATACTGATAACGATACGAAAGGCATCACTGTTACACCCACCACAGGATTAACAACTACGGAAGCCGGGGGAACTGCTAATTTTACAGTAGTTTTAAACACTCAACCTACAGCCGATGTCACTATCCCATTAACTAGCAGTAACACCGCCGAAGGTACGGTAGATAAAACCAGTTTAACCTTCACTTCGGCTAACTGGAATACTCCCCAAACAGTCACAGTCACCGGAGTAGATGACTTATTAGTAGATGGCAGTGTTGCTTACAATATTGTCACTGCTGCTGCTACCAGTACCGATACCAATTACAGCGGTGTTAATGCCGATGATGTCGCAGTTACTAATACTGATAACGATACCGCACCAACACCCCCACCAACCCCTCCGGAAAAACCCGCACCCGCACCCGCACCCGCACCCGCACCCGCACCGACACCCGCACCGACACCCGCACCGGCACCCGCACCGGCACCCACACCGGCACCCGCACCCGCACCGGCACCCACACCGGCACCCGCACCCACACCGACACCAACGGAAACACCGACACCAACGGAAACACCGACACCAACGGAAACACCGACACCAACGGAAACACCGACACCAACGGAAACACC